>DASUDJ010000065.1:0-4085 GCA_036275635.1 Limnobacter sp.
GTCAGCACCAGGATCAGCACTGCGAATGCGAAAATATCCTGGTAATGAGAGCCGAGAAAGCCGCCTGTCAGTTGTCCCAGGTAGCCCGCACCCAGGCTTTCGACAATGCCCAGCACCAGGCCACCCAGCATGGCACCGTAAATATTTCCGATTCCACCCAGCACCGCTGCAGTGAAGGCCTTCAGGCCTGGCAGAAAGCCCATGTAAAAATGGGCTACTGCATAATTCGCAGCCACCATCACACCGGCCACACCGGCCAGTGCTGCACCAATCACAAATGTTGCTGCGATGATTGAATTGGCATTGATGCCCATCAGGCTGGCTATTGCAGGATTTTCCGAGGTGGCCCTCATGGCTTTGCCCAGGCGGGTTTTGTTCACAAGAAAGGTAAGACCGAACATCAGGCTGGCTGACACCACCACGATCAGAACCTGAACGGGTGTGATGGAAAGCACCCGCTCATAGTCGGCTTCGGGGCTGGGTGCAAAGGTGTGCAGGATGATTGGGTCTGTAGAGAGGGTGGTGGGGAAAATCAGGTAATTCCGTCCCCAAATGATCATGGCCAGCGTTTGCAGGATGATTGACACGCCGATTGCAGAAATAAGGGGTGCAAGGCGCGGCGCATTGCGCAGTGGTCGGTAGGCAAACCGTTCAATCGTAAAACTGGTCAGCATGCACACCGGTATTGCAGCGACCACTCCCACCGTGAAAAGCAGCCAGCCTGGGGATTCCGGAAACATTCCCATGAAAAAGGTGATGGCACTGAAGGCAACCATGGCGCCGATCATCACGACTTCTCCATGGGCAAAGTTGATCAGGCCCAATACACCGTAGACCATGGTGTATCCCAGCGCCACCAGCGCGTAAATGCTGCCCAATACCAGGCCATTAACAAGTTGTTGAGCAAATATATCCATTGAACAGGAGCTTGGATTTGTGCGGTTTCACAAAGAATAGTGCAAGTTCGATGATTCTGGCGGCCCAGTTTTCAGAAAGAAGTCAGTTTATTGCAGGCTGTTTCATTTGGTCATTTAGGTGCTACATTGTAAAAACTCTTTACAACAATAAACCGGAGAGTCGCATGAAGATTCCATTCGTACCACGTGTAATTACAACCCTGCTGGGCTTTTCCGCCCTTTTGCTTGCCACTTCGGCTTCGGCCCAGTCAAAAGAAGTAATCGTGAAGATTGGTCATATTGCTCCCTTGTCTGGCCCGCAGGCCCATTATGGAAAAGACAATGAATCCGGAGCCCGCCTGGCAATTGATGACCTGAACAAGATGAAAATCCAGCTGGATGGCGGCACTGCAAAATTCCAGTTGGTACCCGAAGATGATGCAGCAGACCCGAAAACAGGCGCGATCGTGGCCCAGAAGCTGTGCGACATGAAAGTGAATGGCATCGTTGGACACCTGAACAGTGGCACCACCATCCCAGCCTCCCGGATTTACTACGACTGTGGCATTCCGCAAATTACCCCTTCCGCCACGACACCCAAAATCACCAAGCAGGGCTTTGAATCGGTGTTCCGCGTGATTGCCCATGACGGTGTGCTGGGCGTGGCCCTGGCCAAGTATGCGGCGGATGAAATGAAGGCAAAGCGTATTGTTGTGATTGATGACCGCACCGGTTATGGGCAACCCTTGGCGGATATTTTTACCAGCCAGTTGCAGGCCAAGGGCATCAAGGTGCTGGAGCGCCATTACACGAACGACAAGGCAACAGACTTTGCTGCAATCCTGACCTCGGTAAAGCGGGTGAATCCTGACCTGATTTTCTATGGCGGCATGGATGCCCAGGCCGGCCCCATGCTGCGCCAGATGAAGCAGCTTGGCATCAAGGCCAAATTGATTGGCGGAGACGGCATCTGCACCACCGAGCTTGTACGACTTGGCGGTGAGAATGTGGGCTCGAATGTGTTGTGCGCTGAAGGCGGTATGGCGTTGAGCAAGATGCCAGGCGGTCCGGCTTTCGAGAAACGGTTCAAGTCTCAGTTCAAGACTGACATCCAGGTGTATGCACCGTTTGTCTATGATGCAGTAATGACCATGGGCATGGCCATGAAGAATGCGGGTTCAGCGGATCCCAAAAAATACCTGCCCAAGTTGAAGAGCATCCGGCATGAGGGTGTGATCGGCACCATCGCATTTGATTCAGCAGGAGATGTATTGAATGCCCCGGTTACACTGAATTCCTATGGTCCACAAGGCAAGTTTCCGGTGAAGGTTGTCAACTGAAACGAGTCAGGAACTAATTGTTTTTTTGTATCACCTATTTTTGGGCGTTCTTTTTTTGTTTCGGAAGGCCCAAAAATACACAGGCAGTGCTCCGTACAAAACAACACATGAGGATGACTGGATGAATTTCAGGAAATTGAAAAAAGTCTTTCTGACCGCAGCCCTGTTTGGCGTTTTTGCCAGCGCAGCCTCTGCAGACAGCTATCCGAGCAAGCCGATTACCCTGGTGGTGCCATTTGCAGCAGGCGGCACCACAGACATCGTGGCCCGTATCGTGGCCGAAAAGCTGGGTAAAGAACTGGGCCAGACCGTGGTGGTAGAAAACCGCGGTGGTGGAGGTGGCAGTATTGGCGCCAGCCTCGTTTCAAGGGCAGCACCTGATGGCTACACCATTGGTGTATCCACCCTGTCGACCCATGCTGTGATTTCTTCATGTAATCCTCGGGTGCCTTACAATCCGGTCAGGGATTTCAAGGCAATCACCAACATGGCCAGTTCCCCGAATGTACTGGTTGTGAACACAAAATTTCCAGCGCAGGATTTCAAACAGTTCCTGGATCATGTGAAGAAAAACCCCGGCAAGCTGAGTTTTGCCACATCAGGCCAGTGCACCATACAGCACATGGTTGGCGAGCAATTCAAGGTTGAAACCGATACCGATATTCTTCACGTGCCGTACCGGGGAGCAGGTCCAGCCTTGAATGATTTGTTGGGTGCCTCTGTTGACATGATGTTTGACAATCTGCCTTCTTCGTTGTCCCACATCAAGTCTGAACGCCTGCGGCCCTTGGCGGTGGCTTGGCCTACCCGTACAGAAGCGCTTCCGAATGTGCCTACTTTCAAGGAACTGGGCTTGCCTTCCGTGAATGAGCCGGTCTGGTATGGTCTGGTTGCCCCTGCAGCCACTCCTGATGCAATTATTCAGAGGTTGAACTTGGCGACCGTCAAGGTGCTGAAAATGCCGGAAGTCCAGGAGCGCTTGCGGGCAAGTGGTGCAGAACCCGTAGGCAACACGCCTGCACAGCATGCTGCGGAAATCAAGCGTGAACTGGAAAAAATGCAGGCCTTGGTGAAAAAACAGAATATCCAGTTCGATGGATCCTGAAAACCGGCTGTTCGGCCAGGTCAGGCATTAAAAAAGCCAGGGTTGAAACCCTGGCTTTTTAGCGAACTCTCTACTGTATAAGACAGTAAAAACCTACAAGCTCAGCATTACAGGCTCATCACCCAGGCGGCCAGTTTCTTTGCTTCATCTTCTGTCACGTTCTGAGCTGGCATTGGAACTGGGCCCCAATTGCCTTTTGTGCCGTTCTTGATTTTACCGGCCAAGGCAGCCTGGGCACCCGCGTCACCCTTGTATTTGGCGGCTACATCCTTGAAGGCAGGGCCGACTACCTTCTTCTGAACCTGGTGGCAGGCCAGACAGGCCTTGCTCTTGGCCAATGCTTCATCGGCGCTGGCAGAAAAAGGAATGGCAACCATAGTGGCTGCAATCGCCAGAACACCCATTTGCTTGATCATGCTGAACTCCTCGCTTTGTTACAGTTTGCACATTAATAACGTTATGGGCGACATTTTGGCAGACATTCCAGTTGTTTGTCATGTGGAACAGCATGATTTTTCTTGTACTTGGAATCCTTTTATTGGTCATGAAGCTGGCAGGAATCGAACCCTTCGGCATGTGGGACTGGTACCTGATCGCAATGCCGTTTTTGTTGGCAGTTTGCTGGTTTGAGGTGATTGAGCCGCTGTTGGGCCTGGATGTGAAGCGGCAAGAGACCAGTCTTCGGCTTTTCGAGCAAAAAATACGGGCCCTGAAAAACAAAAAACCCCGACGAGGTCGTCGGGG
>DASUDJ010000066.1:0-4488 GCA_036275635.1 Limnobacter sp.
TGGCTGCAAAAACAATCGTGCCGGTGATGGGTGTGCCAGTGCCCTCCAGGTACCTGCGGGGCGAGGATTCGCTGATGTCCATCGTGCAGATGCCCAAGGGCATCCCCGTGCACACTTTTGCAATCGGTGAAGCCGGTGCAGCCAATGCAGCCCTTGCAGCAGTGGCTATCCTGGCCCTGAATGACTCTGAACTGAGCCAAAGGCTGCAGGCTTTCAGGGTGGCCCAGTCCGATGTGGCTCGCAACATGCAATTACCCCCCTTGAATTGAGTTGGCAGAACAAGTCCATGAGCACTATTGAATTCAAAACTGCCAAGCCCGGCCAATGGCTTGGCCTTCTGGGCGGTGGCCAGTTGGGCCGCATGTTCTGCATGGCAGCACAAAGCATGGGTTTCCGAGTGCTGGTGCTGGATCCCCAAGCCAACGGCCCGGCCGGTTCTGTGGCGGATGAGCAGGTGCTGGCTGATTACCTGGATGACGTCGGCCTTTCTCAGCTTGCCGAGCGCTGCGTGGGTGTTACCACTGAATTCGAGAATGTGCCTGCTTTGGCGCTGGACACCCTGTCTCGCAGCATTCCGGTCAGCCCGTCTGCATTTTCAGTGGGTATCGCACAGAACCGTATTGAAGAGAAAGCCTATATCAGCGCCTGTGGCGTGCCCGTGGCTCCTCATGCAGCCATTCGGAGCCAGGCCGACATTCATGATGGCCTGGCGAACCTGCTGCCCGGCATCCTGAAAACAGCCCGGCTGGGTTATGACGGCAAGGGCCAGGTGCGGGTCAAAACGCTGGATGAGGTGCGCAAGGCTTTTGTCGACCTGGACGAGGTCGAATGCGTACTGGAAAAGCGCCTGGCCCTGCAGAAGGAAATGTCTGTCATCGTGGCCCGTGACCACAAGGGCGAGTGCGCCACATTCCCGGTGGCCGAAAATCATCACCGCAAGGGCATCCTGGCCACCACCATCGTACCGGCAAGAATTGAGGAAGCAATGGCTGCACAGGCCCGTGCAAATGCAATTTCAATTGCCGGTGCGCTTGATTATGTGGGTGTGCTGTGCGTCGAGTTTTTCGTGGTGGATGAGTACGGCCTGGTGGTGAATGAAATCGCCCCCCGCCCCCACAACAGTGGCCATTATTCAATTGATGCCTGCGTGACCTGTCAGTTTGAACAGCAGGCGCGCATCCTGGCTGGCCTTCCGCTGGGCGACACCCGGCAGCACAGCCCGGCTGTGATGGTGAACCTGCTGGGTGATCTCTGGTACACCGCGGATGGACAGGAACGAGAGCCAGCCTGGGAAAAGGTACTGGCCATTCCGGAGGTGAAACTGCACCTGTATGGCAAGGAACAGGCCAGGGTAGGGCGCAAGATGGGTCACATCACCGTGGTTGCAGACACCCTTGAGCGTGCCCTGGTGGTGGCCCAGGAGGTGCGCGACATTCTGGGCATTGGTGATGATGACGACTGAGGGCTATCAACCTTCTGACACTCCTGGCGTTGCCAGGTCAGGCTTGATGGCAAGTATATCGTCACCCAGTGCCGGGAATATCCTGGCCTGTGCCAGTGCCTTGAAGCGGGGTGAACTGGTGGCCTTCCCAACCGAAACCGTATTTGGCCTGGGTGCAGCGGTTGATCAACCAGAGGCAGTACGGAATATTTTCAGGGCCAAGGGCCGTCCCTCCGAACACCCCCTGATTGCCCATGTGGCACCGGGTGCCAGCCTGCAGGGTTGGGTGAGGGAAGTCACACCCGCCATGCAGAAGCTGATGGATGCTTTCTGGCCTGGGCCATTGACGCTGGTGGTGCCCAAGGGCGAATGCATGCCGCTTGAAGTCACTGGCGGCCAGGACTCGGTGGGCATACGCTGCCCCTCACACCCGGTGGCAATTGAACTGCTGAAAGCCACCGGCGTGCCGGTGGCTGCACCTTCTGCCAATCGTTTCGGCAAGGTCAGTCCTACCCGGGCCTCGCATGTGCTTGCAGAGCTTGGTGATCGAATTCCCTGCATCCTGGACGGGGAAATTCCCCAGGTGGGCATTGAATCCACCATTCTTTCCCTGCTTTCCGATCCGCCCGCCCTGCTGCGGCCAGGAGCGATTACTGCAGATCAAATCAGCCTGGTACTTGGGCGGGCAGTGACCCCCCATTCAGAAATGCTGAAGGATCCGGGCGCCAGCCCCCGTGTGTCTGGTGCGCTAGAAAAGCATTACAGTCCTGATGCAAAAGTATGCATATTGCAGGCAGACCTGTTGCCCAAAACAATCCTGTCAGGAAAGGTGATGCTGGTGGGCTGGAGTGATGAGTTCCTGACCCAGGCACACTGGTTGCGTACCCGGTTTTCCGACATCCTGGTAGAGGCCTTGCCAAATCAGCCTTCCGAAGTGGCCCGGGTGCTGTATGCCACCCTGCGTCAGGCGGATGAACTGGGTTGCCAGCAACTGGTTTTTGAACAGCCACCGGTCACAGGCCAATGGGAAGCTGTGGCTGATCGCCTGAAACGCGCTTCTGCATAGCAGGCATGCAGGAATAGTCCTACCTTGAACTAGACCTTCTCCCACAGACAGACAGGATAAGCGCCGATAGCATCAAATCTGAACGATTTGACAGGGGATCGCATGCTTACCACGCTTCACACCGCCAAATACGCCGCCAGGCACGATACTTTTCAGACTCCACGCAAACCCGCCTACACTGGCAATGTTGTCCAGTTGTTTCACGGGTCACGAAAGCAGAGCTCTCTGGCTGCGCTGTTCATGGATTACATCGAGGAGGATTCTTTTCCCTGCGTGGGCGCGAAAGCCGCACTGGCCCGCGGCGAAATCCAGGTTCATGAGTATGGCCTGCTGAACCATCCCGCAAATGATGAGCCCCTGCTGGATGCACTGGTTGACTTTGTGGATATGCTGGATTCCTGCGCTGGTGATGATTCCCGGGTTCATTCCTTCGTGGCCGTGTTCAACGGGCCCCGCGACACCAATGAACTGGATTTTGAAAACCTGCTTTGGACGCAGTTGTACAACCTGCATGTGCTGGATGTGGACAGGGGTGCACCTGCAGCCTCCGACATCAGCAGCGACACCGACAGCCCCCAGTTCAGCCTAAGCCTTGCGGGTCACCCATTCTTTGTGATTGGCCTGCATCCCGGTTCTTCCCGAATGGCCAGGCGCTTCCAAAGCCCCGTGCTGGTGTTTAATTCCCACCAGCAGTTTGAAAAGTTGCGGGAAAATGGCCGCTACGAAAAAATGCAGGCAGCCACCCGCAAACGGGACATCGCCTTGCAGGGCTCCATCAATCCCAACCTGTCCGACTTCGGAACCAACAGCGAGGCGCGCCAGTACAGCGGCAGAAAAACTGCTGTTGACTGGAAGTGTCCTTTCAATTTCGACACCGCCAGAAAGCCGTGAATGCTCCCGAAGCAGACCTGGCGCTGCACACGCGGATACGCCCCTGCTCTGCCCATGCCTTTGAATTAAAGGCCGGTGAGAGCCTGGTGGTGATTGACCCCCAGGGCCAGCAGGTCAGCGACCTGGTGGCGTTCTCAAGGGCAGATTCCGGAGAGTATTTGTCATCCGGCCGCTCAATTGATTACGCATCGAAAATCTGGTTGAGCACGAATGATGTGCTGTATTCCAACCGCAGTCGACCGATGTTTCTCATCCAGGAGGACACCTGTGGCCGCCATGATTTCATGTTGACTCCATGTTCGAAAGACACCTTTCTGATCATTTACGGAGAGACTGCTGAGCGCCCTGGATGCCAGGGCAATCTGGCCAAGGTGCTGGAGCGTTTCAACATTGCCAGTGACCAGATCCCCGTTCCATTCAATATTTTCATGCATGTGGACATCAACCCCAAGACCGGGGCAATTGCTGTCAGGCCGCCCTTGAGCGCTGCAGGTGATTACATTCGTCTGCAGGCAAAAATGGACCTGGTGGTCGGGCTTACCGCCTGTTCGGCTGGCCAGTCGAACAATTTTTCATTCAAGCCAATTGATTTCCGGATTGAAAAAGCCGAGAACTTCTCATGATCAGCAACCACTGAATATTCCCGTTTACTCTTTCTGGAGTTGAGAATCATGACCACCGGGTCCACAGCGCTTGCTCCTTGTGCTTTCTCTTCACCAAATGCGCAGCACGAAACTTCAGAAGTACCCCGGCAGGTAAAGTCAAAGAGCCACTTTTCAAAATCAGCAGCAATCAGCGCGAGTGCCTTTCTGCATGCGGCTACCATCGGCGGCCTGGTGGGGCTGGTCTTGGCTGTTCCTACAGCCAAGGCTGCGGTGGTAGGTGCCCTTTCAACTTTTTCGGCTGCTCTCGGCAAGGCTGGGGCGGCAGTGGGCGCGCATGCCACGGCAATTGCAGGTGGTGCTGTTGCAGCAGGCGCACTGAATATTCTGGATGGTTTTCGGGCCTATCGAAAAGGTGATCAGAAAATCCGTGAATATGCCAAGGAGATGAACGATCCTTGTAAAAAGGCAAGCGCCAGTGCATTCGG
>DASUDJ010000067.1:0-9157 GCA_036275635.1 Limnobacter sp.
CATTGGGCCGGTTGTGTCCTGTGAACCCACAGTGGTCATCTTGGGTTCGCAGTAGGTACCGGGGCGAACGCCTTCCACGCCGCAGGCCTTGCCAACCATTTTCTGGGCCAGGCTGTAACCCTTGCTGGACGCAACCTGTGAAGATGGGCGACGGAACACGGGGCTTGGGCCCTGGCCCAAGGAGGCACGTGCACGGTCTGTCAGACCACGACCGATGATCAATGGAATACGGCCACCGGCGCGCACTTCGTCGAACAGCACATCTGTTTTCACGCTGAATTCAGCAATCACCTGGCCATTCTTCAGGGCCTTGCCTTCGAATGGGCGCAGCTCGATTTCATCGCCCATTTCCATCTGGCTCACGTCCAGTTCGATTGGCAAGGCACCGGCATCTTCCATGGTGTTGAAGAAGATGGGAGCAATCTTGTTGCCCAGGCAGTAGCCGCCAAAGCGCTTGTTGGGAATGTAAGGAATATCGTCGCCAGTGAACCACAACACGCTGTTGGTGGCTGACTTGCGTGAGGAACCTGTACCTACCACGTCGCCCACGTAGGCAATCGGGTTGCCCTTGGCAATCAGGGCCTGCAACTGCTTGATTGGGCCTACCTTGCCTGGCTCATCGGCTTCAATGCCGGGGCGTGGGTTTTTCAGCATCGCCAGGGCGTGCAGTGGAATGTCGGGGCGGCTCCATGCATCGGGTGCCGGGGACAGATCATCGGTGTTGGTTTCGCCGCTGACCTTGAACACGGTCAGCTTGATGCTTTGTGGCACTTCAGGGCGGCTGGTGAACCACTCGGCATCGGCCCAGCTCTGCATCACTTTCTTGGCTGTAGCCACGCCCTTGTCTGCCAATTCCTTCACATCATGGAAGTAGTCGAACATCAGCAGGGTTTTTGACAGGGCTTCAGCAGCAATTTCGCCCACTTCAGCATCAGCCAGCGCATCAATCAGGGGCTTGATGTTGAAGCCACCCAGCATGGTGCCCAGCAGGAAAGTGGCCTTCTTGCGATCAATCAGGGCGCAGGTGTCTGAACCATTCACGATGGCGGCCAGGAAAGCGGACTTCACCTTGGCTGCATCATCCACACCAGCGGGTACGCGGTTGGTGATCAGGTCCAGCAGGAAGGCTTCTTCGCCAGCAGGCGGGTTTTTCAGCAACTGCACCAGGTCAGCAGTTTGCTGGGCAGACAAAGGCAGTGGAGGAATGCCCAACGCTGCGCGCTCGGCAACATGTTGGCGATAGGACTCAAGCATGAGATCTCCCTAGATTGGGTGAGGGTGAATAGAAAACTGTGTGATTTTGAGGCAGTTCCTGCGACTGCACAAGCACTGGCTGCGCGCCGGGCCGCATGGGCATGGCAAACTGGATCCGCAGGAGAAAACGCCGATTTCAAGTCTTATATATGATATAGGACTTTAGGTGTTTTTTAAAGAGTCTTGAAGGGTTTGATCCTGATTTCAAGTGGAACTTCGCCTCAGGCGCCTGTATTGCGCTGGTGTTTTTCCTGTCGCCCGCTTGAAGGCGTGGCTGAAGGCGCTTTGATCGTTGTAGGCCAGAAAGCTGGCAATGTCTGCCAAACCCAGCTCCCCGGCCTGTAACAGGTGTTGAGCAATTCCGATGCGCACCCTTTCCAGTTCTTCACTGAAACTGCGGTCCTGGAGTTGCAAACGCCTCTGCAAGGTACGCCCACTCATGCAAAGTCGACGAGCCACTGCCTGCAAACAGGGCTGCCCAGCTGAAACCGCCTCCTGGATTGCTTTTTGAAGACCGGGTATCACCTCTTCCCTTGCCTTGACCTTTTTAAGCAGGGTTTCTGCCTGCTGATCCAGCAGGTTGCGCAGGTTGGCATCTGGTGCCTTTAAGGGAGTCTCAAGCAGCCTGACAGGCAAGACCACTTCGGTGTACGCGGCATTGAAATCAACCGGACATTCAAAAAACACGGAGAAATCATCAGGGTTACTGGGTATTGGATTGATGAACTGGATGCGAAGGGGCGCCACCTCCTGTGGGGCCAGGTACCTTGTAAAGGCAACCAACACGCCGATCGCCACGGAATCCACCCAGTGCCCTGGCCTTCCCCTTTCCGCACCCCAGCGAAGCACCAGTTCCTCGCCCTGTAAATGCACAGCGAGTGAATTGACGCTGTACACCAGGTTTTCAAACTGCTGCAGTCTTGCGAAAGCCTCACCCAGCGTACCGCAGCAACTGGCCACATAGCCCAGCAGCCCCATGTTGGCAGGCCGTACATGGGCCGCAATCTTCAGGGGCATGGCTGGGTCCTGCAGTTGTTGATGCGTCCATTCCAGCATGCTGCGCCAGTGAACCACCTCAATCCGGTTCAATTCACCCGCGGCTGGGCGCTCAAATGGAATCTGCTGAAGAAGCTGGGGATGACTGCAGGCCAGCCAGTCGAACAGCAGGTTTACATAGCTTGCAGACACATGACCAAGACTGCTTGGAGGAATCATCAATACTGGCCGTAATTAGAGTCAATATTTGACAACAGTTGTTGTCAGAAGAATTTCAGGTGGTCTATGCTATCGCGTATCCAGAGATGCACAATCGCTTGTCAAGGTACCTCATGAAAAAATATACAGCACACCTGCGCAAATTCATCTTTCTGCTGACGAGCAGCGCTTTCCTGAGTCTGAACGCCTGCAGCCTGCAGCAACCGGAGGGTGAAATCCAGGGAATGGCCGGAATGGCCCTCGCCGCCGAACAGGCCTTCGCCGGACTTGAACGAAAAGTATTGCAAATTGACGGTTTTGTGGTGCCCTACCTTGAAGGCGGCAATGGTGAACCGCTGGTGCTGATTCACGGCTTTGGTGGATCAAAAGACAATTTCAACCGGGTGGCCCGGCACCTGACTGATTACTACACGGTTTATGCGATTGATGTGCCAGGTTTCGGTGGATCCACCCGCGTGATGGACGCAGACTACATGATCAACACGCAGGCGGATCGTGTTCATGAAATCATCGAAAAACTGGGCCTGCAGAAGCCGCACATTGGAGGCAACTCCATGGGCGGATGGATCAGCGGCGCCTATGCAGCGAAGTATCCGGACAATGTGGCCTCCGTGTGGTTCCTGGCACCGGCTGGCCTTGTTGAATCACGTAAATCGGAAGTCATCCAGAAATTCGAAAAAACCGGCGAAATCATGCTGACAGCCGGCAACCGGAAAGATTTCGAAAAAATCGTCGACACGGTGATGTACCAGCGCCCGGCTTTTGCCCCTGGCTTCGTGGTGGAGGCCATGGCTGCGCGCGCTGCTGCCGACCAACCACTGCACAAGCGAATCTACAAGGACTTCAAGACAGCCCCCTCTGACCTTGCAAATGCCTTGAAAAACTCAACTTACCGTGGCCCGGGCCTGATTGTCTGGGGCAGGCAGGACCGGGTGTTGCATGTGGATGGTGCAGCAGAACTGAAAGCGGCCATGCCTGGTTTCGACCTGATCCTGATGGACAAGGTGGGTCATGTTCCAATGATGGAACAACCTGAACAGGTTGCTGCCGATTATGTGAAGTGGCGAAACTCGATTGGTGAATAAGCCAATCTGCCATCCGAACAGCGGACCGGGGTTCCAATTTGGCCCCGGTTCAATCAGCCAGTCATTCAGTCAGGAACAGAACAGAAAACACTTTTCCTTCAGTTCCATGGATTGCCGGAACTGTTCGAAAACAGGAAGGCTTTCATCCCAGTAGTGGAGTGCTGGCGCCGAGTATTGAACCAGCCAGTAGGCACCCTCATGCACAAAACCGCTGGAATGGGTGTTGTATTTCAAACCCCAGTTGTTGAAACTGGTGGTTTCAAGCTGAAAAGATGTTTTCTGGGCCAGCACCCGTGGCACAAGCCGGGTTTGTTCAACTGTGCTGGGAAAAGGCAGTGAGGAAGTGACGGAAAACTTCAACAGGAAGCCATCGTCATCCACTGGCTCGCTTTCCATCTCCACTTTCAAGCCGGCCTTGAGTTGTTGCAGCTGATAGCCTGCCAGCTCTTCAGCCAGTGCCAATTGCCAGTCTTCCCTGGTGAACTTGCGGGTGGCCGGCACCGCTGGAAAAGGCTCGGACAGGCTGAAGCGATAGATGGCGATTTGCTGAAGGGAAAGCCCGTCCCTTGTCAATACCAGGTGATCCTGATCCTTGGTAGGAGCCCTCTTCCAGCCAGCCGGCAGATTGACCAGGTAAGCCCTCCCAGGACCCTTGAATACCACTTCTTTATCAACTGGCTTCCATGAAGCGGCACAACCGGCAAGAAGCAATGAAAACGCGAGTGCGCCAAAAGAAAGGTGTTTCATTTTTTCCTTGATTCCCTGGCCAGCAAATTTTCGGCCCTTGTTTTGCGATCAAGTATGAACAGGCTGCGCTCGTCATTGCCAGCCAGTTCCAGAGCCTGGCTGTAATGTGATATGGCCTGGTCATATGTTTTCAATTCAACATACAAATCGGCGATCAACTGGTGAACATTCCAGTCCTGGGGCCTTTGCAGCAAATCAGCCTGTAGCAGGCCCAGCGCCTTTTCAGTGTCTTTCTGCTGTTTAGTTGCCCGCAGCACCCTGGTTTCAAATGAGCGGGTGTCCTGCGGATCAATCAGGTTGCTGGAATGCAGCCTGTCCAGGTTCGCCAGAAAGCGTCGTGGTGCACCCTGCCGTGATTCCTGCTCCAAGGTTTCCAGAAAAAATGTTCGCAGGTCACCGACCAGGAATCCGGAATCCTTGTGGCTTTCGTGGGTAGATTGCTCAGAAGTGGCCTGCACAATCACTTCAGTCAGGGTTTCAGACGCGGCTTCAGGTGGAACCCCGGAAGCGTTCTCGGATATGGGTGACGCATTTGAACCTGGCTCCACATCCGGAAACTCGCCTGAAGGCGGCGCAGACGGGACTGGCAACACGACTGAAACCTCGACCCCCTCTTCTGCCTCCTGCTTCGCATTACCCGACTGCAGCGATTCATTGGCCAACTGGCTTGGGGGCTGAGCATGCAACCCGTCAGCTGTTATGGTTTGCGCTTGCACTGGCATGCGCCACAAGGCCACAGCGCCCGCCGGGGACTGGCCTGCCGCAACATCTGCAAGTGGATTCTTCGCCGAAAGTTGAACTGCAATTGGCACAGGGGATGGACTTTTCTTCCAGTCGTTTGCAGAATCCAGCCGGGCCTTCAGGCGTTTTGAATTGCTGTAAAAACTCAGGAACGGCACGTCACCATCTGCCGTGGACTGCTCAAGCAGGCGTTGGACAAGCTTTTCATAGTGTTCGACATGTCCGTATCGCTCCTGCAGAAAAGTGAGAGCAAACAGATCAGCTTGATTTTCAATCCGGTCGGAATATCCGTACAGGGAGGTCTTGACCAGTGCTGCCACGGCCTGCACTGACAGCCGGTGGACCAGCACGCCGCCCAGGTTTCGGCCCAGGCCCTCCAGGTCTTCCTGCAATCGTTCCTTCAGCAACTTGGCAAAAATTGAGCCGCCGCTCTCCAGCAGTTTTTCCGGCGTCAGTTGCAGTTGTTTCAGCAGCAGGTCAGGACTGAGCGAAGTCAGTGAGCCCGCCAGTGAATTCAGGTTCATCAAGCCGGACGTGACGTTGTAGGCGGCCAGGCTGGTACTGAAAATCTCTTTCAGGTTTGAACCAGTCCTTGCATACGAAAGCGTGCGCGCCGAATCCCGTTGGTAAACATGAGCCAGTTCGCGGGCGATGATGACCACCAGGTCCTCCTCTGATTCCAGTCGAAGCATCAGGCCAGAGGACAGGAATATCTCTCCATGGGGGGTTCCCACCACGGCCAGTTCCGACTCCCTGTACACATGCAACCTGATTACATTCTGCAAGGCCGGAAAATGCCTGGCAAATACGGACTGTACCAACTGGGTTGTGGCTTTCAGCGAAGGCTGGTGTTCCGGCCTGATCAACTGGCTTCTCAACAAGCGGGATTCGTCCCACATGCGGGCTTCCAGCTCATCAGACGGGGCAATTGCAGTCACGTCTTCAAAAGGATCATAAAAAGCAGACGCGGGCAGGCTGAAGGTGATCACCAACGCCCCTGCAAACCCGGCAAGGGTCATTCGTAAAAATGCAGGCAGGACCATGGTCAATTTCCGCCTGCCTTGGGCATTTTACGAAGCAACGCCTTGTAATCAGTCAAGGCATTGTTGGCCATGTCTTTCAGATCATCACGGTTTGAAAGCGACTTTCGCTTGGCCACATCCGTGTCGAAAGACATGATTTCCCCGGTGCTCATGTTGGCCAGCCCAACCACGAGGAATGCGTTGCTGGCTGAAAGGGCTTCGGCACCAGGCAGGAGGGAGTTCACCATGTCGGCCACAATGCGGGCAGTCGACCTCACAGTGTCTTTTCCCACCACGAACACAATCGCCTGGATATTCTCGCGGGCCTGGATGCCCTTCAGACCATCGCCCAGGGTGTATTGAAAGTTCTGCTGCTTTTTCCGCCACACATCCACCTGGCCGTCCTTGATCTGTAGCAGTTGTCCCGCCATGGTGGCAAACAGGGCACGGTGCTGAAGAATAAGGTCACGGTCCTCCTGGCTCAGGCTGTTGAAATCGACCACCTTGAACCGGCCTTCCTTGTCCGAAAGCTCCTGGACAGTTTCCTCGAATACCCTGGAAGCCTGGTTTTCCCAAGCCACGACCCGCTCCTGGTCTTTCCCAAAACCGATTTCGTTGATGATGAAATCGGCTGGAGCCACAAGAATGCGGGTGGGTACAGCTGTGGGATCCTGCTGAAGTCTTGAATTCACCAGGCCCCGCGTACCGCAACCTGCAGTCAACAGCGCGCCCAGCAGGCTGATTGCCAAAAGCCTGGAATACTTTGTCATATGAAACAGATAATGAAATATTTAATTTGATTTTAGCCGCGGAGTTAACAATACCAAATTTCTCTCCAGAATTCATATTCACAAAATCTGGTAAATCAATCATGCCCAAGCCGGGGGAATAGGAGAAACTTGTCGCATATTCACAAAAAACAGGCTTGAAATCGCAATATTTTTAGCCGACGATGCGGCAGAATTCAAACCACGATAAAACCATGCACGGAGACAAGCATGCAGGAACTGATCCACCAGGCCATGCCCACTTTCAATATGCTGTTTGGCCCCAACCCCGACTGGAAGCAGGTATTCCTTACCTTGCTGACTCCGCTGTTCCTGGGTGCCACACTGCTGGAATACCTCTACCTGAAGAAACTGGGCAAATCCTTTTTCTTCAAGAAAAATGAAGTGGTCACCAACATGCTGTTGGGCGGCACCTACCAGGCCATGGAGCTTGTGTGGTTTGCCCTGTTCGTGTCAGCCTTCATGGAATGGATTTACACCTTCCGCATTGCCACAATCGACGTCACCCCCTTGAACTTCCTGGCGCTGTTGTTGGGTATCGAGTTCTGCTATTACTGGTTTCACCGCGCCAGCCATCGCATTCGCTGGTTCTGGTGCGCCCACGTGGTGCACCACAGCGGTGAAAACATGACCACCACCACCGCCATGCGGCAAAGCCTGTTCTATGCAGTCAACCTGCACCAGGTGTTCTGGGCACCCATGTTGCTGATCGGCTTTCCGGTGTGGGCCGTGTTGCTGGCCTACGGTGTGAACCTGGGTTACCAGTACTTTGTGCACACCCAGGCGGTGGACAAATTTCCGAAGTGGTTTGAATTCATCTTCAACACGCCCAGCCACCACCGGGTACATCACGGCCGCAACCAGGAGTACATCGACAAGAACTACGGCGGTGTGCTGATCATCTGGGACCGCCTGTTTGGCACCTTTGAACCTGAAGTGGCACCGGTGGACTACGGCATTGTTCGCCAGCCTAGGACCAGCAACATCTGGACACTGAACACGCATGAATGGCGCGACATGTTCAGTGATGCACTGAAGCCTGGGCCACTGTGGCAACGCATCAAGCACATCTGGGCACCGCCGGAATGGGTGCGCCCAGGCCTGAGCGACCAGTCCAACCTGCGCGACAAAAATAATTGATCAAACATCTCGTACTACAATGGGTAGATTCCAACAAGGACTACCCATGCGCAGAAAACCACTGAACACCGCTTCCCGATCCAAACTGTCCAAGTACGCCAAGCCCCTGGCCAACCTGGCCATACTGCTTGCAGATGCCGGCAGCCGCCTCGAGAGGCGTTTCTGGAAAAAAAAGCTGTTTGCCGCGCTTGCCCCCATGCTGGAAGGACGAAGCGACACCACGCTGATGCAAACGCTGGACCACTTGTACAGCACCAACTACAGGGCCTATGATGAACTGGCCTTTGCAATAGAAAACACAGTAGAAAGCCCCAATCTGGGCCAGGAGGAAGACATCCTGCTGCTGGCTGCTCCCATCCTGGCCTGGTCGACGTACAACATTCCCTCCGGGAAGATCGAAGAAACCACTGTGGCGGAATTTACCGCCCTGCTTCAGAAGAATGTGCTCTCCGAAAATGCGCACCTGGTGCTGACCAATATGCTGTTCAGCCCTGATCAATTGCCCGAAAGCTACACGGCTGCAGCAGAACTGGCCCGCCAGTTGGGCCAGGCAGCAATCGACCGGGTGAAAGTAAGAATCGACACCGAGAATCTTCCGGCCACGCAGAGTTTTCTGAGTGATGTACGCTACCTGATCGGCGCAATTTCAGTGCCTGCAGGTGAGCCTGCATTCAAATGGCAGGTGGATGCCCATAGCAATGGCACCCTGCTCAGCAAGGAGGAAGTGCTGACCAACTGGCGCCTGACCGGCGGCCAGGCCCTGCAGAAAATCATGCCCGGCTGCCTGCTTGAACTGATGCTGCCAAACGGCCTTTACAACGCCTGCCGCGAAGCTGAAAAGGAAGCGCGCGCCTATTCCGTGCGTGCATCTGCTGCATTTCTCGAAAGTGCGCTGGACATTCCTACCCAGAAAATCCACGCCAGCGTCGGCGCTTTTACAGACCGGGGAGAAATCGAGGAATACCGAATTGGATTCTCAATTGAAGGCAACACTGACATTGTGCATGGCGTGGTGTGGCCGCTGACCGGGGAAGAATATGGCAATGAACCCGACCCGGTTTATGAAAAAGACATTGAAAGTGAACCGGACAACCCGGTGATTCGCTCCAAAATTGAAGCACTGCTCAAAGAAGTGGGCATTCGGCAAATCAAGGTGCTGGAAGAA
>DASUDJ010000068.1:0-8444 GCA_036275635.1 Limnobacter sp.
TCCAGGGCTGGCTGCTGAAACCGGTTCAGCCTGAACTGCTGCTGAACAAGATCAACGCTGCATTCACGCCGGCACAGGTGCTGGCCAATTAGCAGGGAAAGTAGCACCAGCAGTTTCAGGTTTGGAAACTGCCTGATCGTCAGGAGCCTGTTTCAAGCAAACCAAGGAGCTGGGTCAGGCGGTTCAAGCCGTCCAGGTTATCCACCGCCAATTGCAGTTGCTCCTGCGGCACAGTTCGCCCAGCCATCTGTTTTCCAAGATTGCCCACCCGCTGGGCCAGTTCAGTCAATTGCTGCTCCAAGGGTGCCGCAAGCTCCGTGTATTCCAGGTTCTCTGCTTTCACATAGGCTAGGTAAGCGGCTGACAAGGCCTGCTGGTGCTGCTGTTTCTGCTGCAGGGTCAGGGTTTCTACATCCACCAGGTAAAGCGCGGCAAACACGCCATGCACAGACTGCTGCAGATTGTCCAGTTCATTGTTGCTCATGGTTCGCCACTTCCTTCAAATTTGAATTAATCAATTCCAGCGTGCCCTGCAGTTGCTGAAAACCACCCTCTCCGCGCAAGAGGCCAAGCCAGGCCCGCTGCATTTCCACACTGGCTGCCCTTGCCTGCTCAAGAAGCTGGATGGCGGGTGGTCGCTTGATGTCGGCTATCCACGCCTTCTTCCAGGTCTCGGCCAGCTTCCGGTCTTCCACAAAGGGCTTCAACACCTTCTCGCGATACTCCACCTGCCGGGCCAAGGCCTCACGCTGGCTGATCCATTCAATCTGTTGCTCCAGCATGTGCTGGTTCAGCAAGAGGGCCTGGGCCACCACTTGCGCATCCCTGACCAGCACACTGCGCACTTCCTCGGAATGCTTCCAGCTCGACACATGCCCGGCCAGGCCGCTTGCTGCCTCTTTCGCAAGGCGGGAAATACCAGGTACCGAGGGTGCCTTGTTCAGGGCTTCCACCAGCTTGCGCAGGTTGCGGGCTGTGCCAGTGCTGTTGTCGCCCTTGGCCAGGGCATCCAGTTCTGCAAAATACAGGGCCTGGGTATCCAGGTAAGCGGCTGTCTCATTCACCAGTGCTGCCCGTTCACGCATCACTTCCGTGTGCTGCTGCAGGTTGCCTTGTTCACGTGGCAAGCCTGGAAGCAGGTCTGCGGTGAACTCAAGGGTATGGTCCAGCGCAAAGCTGTTCACCTTCTTCAGGGTGTTTGTGTATTGGCGGCCAGTTTCAGCCACTGCGCCAGTGTGCTGGGGCGTGCGGCTTGCACAGCCACTGCCAAGTGCAATAACTGCACACAATAGAAAAGGCAAAGTGAAGCGGATCAATCAAACCTCCGGCATTTGGCAAACAAAGGGCTGAATACTGTATGTCAATGCGCAAAAGGTAGGAATCACTGGAAAGAGTTTAAAAACCCGGGATTTAATGTAATTTGACTATTGCCCGTGCTCAGGTTCAGCACTTATGCTGGAGATGTATAACCATTATTTTTGAATATGCAGATTCCTGACCCGCGGCAGCAGATCATTCTTCATGAACAAACCAGGCTGCTTCTGGAACACCTGCCGTTTGTTCTGTACGGTGTATTGGCCAGCTCCACCGGGCTTGTGGCGGTGCTCTGGCAATGGACAGACCGGGCCAACCTGTTGATTTGGCTGGCCTCTGTTTATTTGCTGACCGCAGGCCGCTTTGCATTCCGGAAGCGGTTTCTGAAGCAAGGGGTTCGTTTCAACGCCAGTGAATGGTTGAAGCCTGCCATTTTCCTGGTTGCTGCATCCGGTTCGCTGTGGGGCATAGCAGGTATCGTGTTTTTTTCAAATGATCCGGCAATCCTGCTTGCACTCAGTATTTTCCTGGCTGCCATGGTGTCCGGCTCTGTGTCCTCCCATGCCTGCTACACGCCGGCCTATATTGCGTTTGCCCTACCCGCCACCCTTCCTTTCATCACGCGCTGTTTTCTTGAAGGCGATTCCTTTCATGCTGTACTGGGGTCTGTGGCGCTGGTGTTTGTGCTGGTCAACATCTATTACGGGCGCAACCTGCAGCGCATGGTCATTCAGTCACTGAAGCTGCGATTCCAGAATGATGAACTGCTGGCCGAACTCACCCTGCAAAAACAGGTGGCCGAGGAGGCCAGCCACGCCAAGACCCGATTCCTGGCCACAATCAGCCATGATTTGCGCCAACCAGTGCAGGCCATCGAATTGCTGGTGGACGCCTTGCGGGAAGACCTGGCCGGGCACCCCAGCCACTACATGCTGGAACACATTCAGGAGGCAGGCACCGGCTTGCGAAACCTGTTGAATACCATGCTGGACTCGTCAAAAATCAATGCGGCAGCCATCACGCCCAGGCCAAGACATTTTCCGCTAGCCCCCCTGCTGGCCCGCATCTGCAGGGAATCCAGTGTACTGGCCCAACAGAAAGGGCTTGCCCTGCGCCTTGTGAACACCAGGGCATGGGCCTATGCAGACCCCGACCTGCTTGAACTGATCATCCGCAATTATGTGGAAAATGCAATCAAGTACACCCGCAAGGGCAAGGTTCTTGTGGGTTGCCGCCACCGGGGCAAGCAGCTCAGGATTGAAGTGCATGACACAGGCATCGGCATACCCACCCATGCGCAGGGCACGATTTTCCAGGAGTTCTACCGGCTGGACGATCCGGAGCGGGACAGGGCAAAAGGCCTGGGGCTGGGGCTTTACATTGCACAAAGCCTGGCCCGGCTGATGAATTGTGCAATCGGTGTGAAATCAACACCTGGCGAAGGGTCCCTGTTTCATGTCTCAGTGCCCGAAGGTGAAAGGGGCACTTATTCAGAAAACCCATCCAGCGCCAACATTGATCCTTCCACCCTGGTGGGCAAAACCGTGCTGCTGATTGAAGATGATGACATGGTGCGTGCCAGCGTGACAGAAATGCTGAACCGCTGGCAATGCAGAACAATTTCTGCCGAGGACGTGGACAGCGCACTCAGGAGGGTGGCTGCTCTCGGCACCCGCCCGGATGCAATTGTGGCGGACTACCGCCTGCGCAACAAGCGCAACGGAATGGATGCCGTGCAAACCTTGCAGAAGCGACTGGGGAAGATACCCGCTGTAATATTGACTGGCGACACCACCCCGGTCAGGATACAGGAGGTGCAGAAATCGGGATGCGCGATTCTGCACAAACCCCTTCGCGGGGTTGAGCTGAGAAATGTGTTGATTGGACTGATAATGCCGTCAAGTCAGCAGGCCGGCTGATTCCAGAAGCCGCCAACTTCAGGCCCTGCCGTAGACATCATCAAAGCGCACGATATCGTCTTCTTCAAGATAATCGCCGCTCTGCACCTCGATCATCACCAGGTTCATCACGCCCGGGTTCACCAGCCTGTGCCTGTTGCCCGCCGGTATGTAGGTGGACTCATTCTTGCGCACCAGGAACACCTTCTCACCGTTGGTCACCTCTGCCGTGCCGCTGACCACGATCCAGTGCTCGCTTCGGTGGTGGTGCATCTGCAGGCTCAAGGCTGCGCCAGGCTTCACCTCGATCCGCTTGATCTTGTAGCCGCTTGAGTCTTCCAGCACCGTGTAGGTGCCCCAGGGCCTGTGCACCGTGGGGTGCAGGTTCACCAGTTCGCTGCCTCTTGCTTTCAGTTTCTCCACCACCAGTTTTACATCCTGGTGGCGGCTCTTGCTGGCCACCAGCAGTGCATCTGGCGTATCAACCACCAGCAGGTTCTGCACACCCAGCAGGGCCACTGCCCGATTGCCCATGCGCACATGGCTGTTGCTGCTGTCGATGTTGATCAGCTCGCCCTTGCCTTCCTGCTGCAGGGTGTTGCCGGCTGTGTCAGGCGTGCATTGCTCGGACAGTGCTGCCCAGCTTCCTATGTCGCTCCACTGAAAGCGGGCTGCCACCACCGCCACATTGCCGGCTTTTTCCATGACCGCATAGTCAATGCTGATGTCGGGCAGCCTTGCGAATTCATCCTTGTTGAAGGTGAACACGCTGCCGCCTGTCTTCGGGTTTTTTGTTTCCCTTGCACCTGCCCACACCTTCTGGGCCTGGCTGGCCACTGCAGCTGCATTTGTTTCCAGGGCTTTCAGCAAATCACCCGTGCGCAGGGCAAACATGCCGCCATTCCACACATACTGGCCACTGGCCAGGTATTCCATGGCAGTTTCCAGTTTCGGCTTTTCCACAAAGCGCTGCACTGCAAATGCGCCATTGATTTCATCCACCGGGGCGCCCTGCTGAATGTAACCAAAGCCGGTTTCCGGTGCGGTGGGGGTAATGCCAAAGCAGGTCAGCCAGCCCTTGCTGGCTGCAGCCACGGACTGCTGCGCCACCTGCACGAAATCAGACACCGGGTTGATCAGATGGTCTGCCGGCAGCACCAGCAGCACGGGGTTCTCACCGGGGTACCTGGCCTGCGCCCACTGGGCAGCCAGTGCAATCGCTGGTGCGGTGTTGCGCCCCTGGGGTTCGAGCAACTGGTGCAGGGCAATGCCACCGCCTTCGCTGTTCAACACCGGCAGGCATTCATCCTGCAGCAAAAACTGGTAACTCTCGTTGCTCACCAGCAGGATGTCTTCCCCCACAGCAGCCCTGGCCACCGCCGCAGCCCGGCGCACCGTTTGCGCAATCAGGCTCTCGCTGCCTACCTTCAGAAACGGCTTTGGAAAGTTCTTCCTCGACAACGGCCACAGCCGCGTGCCAGCGCCGCCGCACAATATCACCGGGATTACTCGGGTTGGGGTGCTCATGCCAGTATTGATTCCTGAAAGGGTGTGACAGGCAGCGCTGTGTGGCATGCCTGCTGGAACGCCGGGCACTGGGCCGGTAGTGCCCAGTGCGCCCAGTGGCGTCGGTCGCCTTTTAGTGTAAATAGCTGGCCTTTTGGCTCCTAAAAGTGGGTCCGGTCTAGGAAAAGGGGGGATATCACCCTGCGGGCGCACTCAAAAAATTCTAAAGCTTTCGCAATGCCTCACCCCACCCCCACACTTCACCCTGACTTCTGCTGGCACTCTCCGCGCCACCGTACACCACGGTGGACCTCGACACCTTGCCGGTCAATTTCTCGAATTTGCCCAACTGCTTGAACCAGTCACTGCTGAAGGTAGCACCCGACTTGATTTCATAACATTCAAAACTGCCTGCCTGCTGCGCCACCAAATCCACCTCGTGGCCAGCGGTATCCCGCCAGAAATACAATGCGGGTGGTTGCCCCCTGTTCAAGGCTGATTTGTAAGCCTCAACAATCACCAAGGTTTCAAAAACCTGCCCGCGCAACGGGTGATGCGCCAACACTTCAGCGGAATGAATGCCCAACAACCAGCACATCAGGCCAGTGTCCAGAAAGTACAGCTTGGGCGTTTTCACCAGCCGCTTTCCGAAATTCTCGAAATAAGGTGGAAGGCGCATGACCAGATAACTGGCCTCAAGCACACCTATCCATTCACGGGCGGTCACTGAACTGATGCCCGCATCCGCGCCCAGCGCACTCAAATTCAGCAACTGACCCGAGCGGGCTGCCACCAAACGAAGGAAGCGCTGGAACAACTGCAAATCCTTGATCTGCAACAACTGGCGTACATCACGCTCCACGTAAGTGGCCACATAATTGGCGAACCAATCCTGCGGCAACACATCACGGCTGTACAGGGCTGGGTAATTGCCCTTCACCATCAACCGGTCCACATCAGGAAGCGACACATCTGCCTTTTGAAGTTCAGCCCTCTGCAAGGGCAACAACTCCACCCGCCCTACGCGCCCGGCCAGCGATTGGCTGATGTGGCGGACAAGTTCAAATTGCGAAGAGCATGTCAGGATGAAATCACCCATGATCTGCCTTTCATCCACCAGGCCCTGTAACCAGGAGAACAGGTTTGGCACACGCTGTACCTGATCAATCACGGCGCCGTTCCTGAACTGGGCCAGAAAACGCTTCGGATCCTCAATCGCAAATTGACGCTGCTCGGGGTTTTCCAGAGACACATAAGGCTTTGAAGGAAACAACTGGCGAGTCAGGGTGGTTTTACCGGACTGGCGCGGCCCCGTGCTTGCTACCACCGGGAACCCCTAGGCCAAGCGCAGTACCGTGTCAGCAGCAAAACGGGGAATAATCATGCTAATTTAAAGTTGTAACTTAAATCTGCAAATTTTTTGGGGTATGTGTCAGGAAGTCCACTGTTTTCACGGAAATGCCTCAGCCTGGGTGAGTGGCTTACCACCCACGTCCCTCCCCAACGGCTTGAGCAAATCAACTACAAACTTTGCGACCGGTGTGGAGATGAACAAAGGGCAGATTTCAGGCAGCACTTCCCGAAGATCCCTAAGCTTTTCAAGCCACTCCCACCCAGATCCTGAACAGAGTCTTGATATTGATAGGAATGACTATTCCGTTGCCCACTCTTCGACAGCCAAACCGGGCACTCTGTGAAACTCTCGGGCATTGTTTGTAATCAGTACGCTGTCTTCGGCTATGACATGCGCAGCAATCATCAAATCCATTCCACCGATTGGCTTTCCCGCACGCTCAAGTGCAGCGCGAATCTGAGCATAATGATGCGCGGCATTGACGGGCCACGGCAACACTTCGAAACCAGCCAACCAAGCCTCTATTGCAGCCTTGAAACGCGGAGAGGCAATCTTCGCGGCGCCATAGCGCAATTCAGCCGCAACAATTGCTGAAAGCCACAGCTCATTCTTGTTCAGGCCAGCGAACCGCTCAATCATTTCACCCGGGTGACGTCGCAGAATATAACTACAGATGTTTGTATCGAGTGTTCTACGCATTATGCTCAGGTCCAATCACGCTCTTGCGCAGGCATATCGACTCGGTCAATAAGAAAATCATCCGGTAATTTTTCAGTGTCTTTATAAAACTGCGCTAACCACAGACCCATATTTTGTGTATCGGGTGTAACAGGATGTACCCATAAATCAGCACCAATTTGCTCTATAACCACCTCTTTTGCATTCAAGCGTAACTTGGCAGGTAAACGCAGGGCTTGGCTGCGGCCACTCATAAACACTTTTGCCGTAATTGACATATGATCACCTTGGGACCTGTAATACTACATTGTAGTATTACATACTCCTTAAAATTTAACCCAGGCAACTTTCGACCAAGCCGGTGAGGCACGCTGAAGCTGTGGCTAGGGCAAAACCAACGCCGAGCCAACGGACCACACCTCATGCCTCCACCATCCTGATGGCCTCACCGGCCATGGTCGTCACGGACTGGTTCAGCAGGCCGAACACCCAGCGGATTGTGGTCACAGACGCATCGGCCAGTTGATGGGTGGTGCGGCCCAGGTAGGCCATCACCGCATTCAACACCAGCAGCACTTCCTCGCGCTTGCGATTGCTGGCTGCCGCATAGCGCGCCAGCATTTCTGCCATTTGGTCCAGCACGGTGAAAGCACCAGTGGCGTAATGACTGACGGTCAGCAGGTTCTGTGCGCCGATGGTGCGCAGCATTTCATTGATCGCCAGGCTGATCATTTTCAGCAAGCTTGATGAAAACATGTTGTTCTGCATGCAACTGATCTGCTCGAAAATGCTCTTGTCCCTGTGCAGGGGAAGCATGCAGCTTTGCATCTGTTGCTGCCGGCCCCGCGTCTGGCTTTTCAACTGCGCCCAGGTGCTCTTGACCATGGATTCATACCCTTCGGAGAGTTTGTGCTGCCACGGGTTGACCTTCAGCCAGCCGCCATCGAGTAAGTAGGTGCCATGCACATAGGGCGAATGAAAGTAGGGGTAGCATGGAACCATGGTGACCACATCGGCCTCATTGGCCACGCGGTACACGTGGCTGGCAATCATCTTCTTGCTCAGGTGCTCTGCATACGGCACCATGCCCACCCGCGGTGCAGCAATGGTGTACAGGTAGGCATTCAAGCCAAGCTCGGCACAGGCAGCCGCATTCAGGTTGGCCAGAGCACCCCCCAGGCTGTGGCCCATGCAGTGAACCGCCGTGGGGCTGAACCCCAGGTTTTGCCGGTGCAGGAACTCCTTCATCTGCTGCACATAACTCTTGAAGGTGTTGCCAAAGCCACTGTGAATCAAATGCCCGGTGGGTCCGCGCATGGGGATTGCATTCAGGTTGGTCCCCATGTCCGGCTTGCTTGCTGTGCCTCGGGTGGCGATCACGATTTCGCGGGAGCGGCCGCCCTTCAGCAGGGCCATGAAGCCGAAGTTGCTGGTGACAGGGGTGGTGAGGCCGGAGGTGGCGGTGAGAATCCGAAGGCTGTCTTTGTTGACAAAAGGCAGTTCATTTTGCACCTGTCTCCTGAAGGATTCTCTATCCATCTGATTTGACCAATATGCCAGCAATGACAGGTCATAAATCTGGCTTGGGTTTAGTTGGATCATGGCCTGCGAACTCCATTGTGTTTGCACCGAACAATTGGATCGCTTTTACTTCCTTCATACTGTGACAGGTCACAGCTGATGAGAATGACACC
>DASUDJ010000069.1:0-2250 GCA_036275635.1 Limnobacter sp.
GTAGTAAATCAGTTTTTCCCGCACCATGTCTCCCAGGAATTCATTGTTGGGCAGTTCTTCAGTGATGAATTCGCTGTAGGCCAGTTCATTCACATAGCGCACGCCGTGCACCAGGATGACTTTCTCGAACCGCTCATACACGTCGGGATCCTTGATCAGGCTCATGAACGGTGCAAGCCCGGTACCGGTGCCGAACATGAACAGGTTTTTTCCGGGCTTCAGGTCATCCAGAACCAGGGTACCGGTTGGCTTTTTGCTGACCAGTACCGAATCGCCAACCTTCAGGTGCTGCAGGCGCGAAGTCAGCTTGCCATCCGGTACCTTGATGCTGAAAAATTCAAGATGTTCCTCGTAATTGGCGCTGGCAATGCTGTAAGCACGCAACAAGGGCTTGCCTTCAACCTCGAGACCGATCATCACGAAGTGACCATTGTGAAAGCGCAGGCCGGGGCTTCGGGTTGTTTTGAAGCTGAACAGTGTGTCATTCCAGTGGTGAACTTCGGTAACTTTCTCTTGAATCAGATTTGACATGGTTGCGGCGTGGTTTCTGGTGAGTTCTTTAAACGCGCCCATGATAACGCACTGCATCATGAAACGCTGTAAGTCATTCTATTTTTTAGTTATTTGCTTATTTGGAGTTTCTACTCTAACCAGGCGGCATTTGTGACACCTGCGCCGGGGTTATAAAGTAGGAGAGTTGGCACACCTGATAACAATCAACAAGGGCAAACCCCATGACAGAGACAAGAGAAAAAATACAACCAGCCAGCAAGATGAAAGTGACCTCCGGCGAAGTTGAACTTGCTGTGAGCAGCCATGGTGAACCGCATAACCCGACCATCCTGCTGGTTCACGGCTATCCCGATTCAAGCAGTGTGTGGGATCCGGTGGTGGACATCCTGAAGCATCATTTCCACGTGGTGACTTATGATGTGCGCGGTTGCGGGCAGTCCACGGCACCTGGCTGGATGTGGGATTATTCCCTGCCGAAGCTTTCTGAAGACCTGCAGGCGGTGATGCGGGCAGTGTGCCCCACCCAGCCTATCCACCTGGTGGCGCACGACTGGGGTTCCATCCAGACCTGGGAAAGCGTGACAGACCACCGCCTGAAATCCAGGATTGCCAGCTACACCAGCATTTCAGGCCCTTGCCTGGATCACATCGGCATGTGGATGCGCAACAACTTTTCTTCCGGCAACAGAAAGGCTTTGGGCGAAGCCCTTGGGCAATTGGTGCACTCCTGGTATGTGTACCTTTTCCAATTGCCCTTTCTGGCGCCTGCCGCCTGGAAGCTGGGCCTGGACAAGGCCTGGCCGGGTATCGTGAAAAAAATAGAAGGGGTTGACCATGACACAAACCCGACCCAGCGCAAGGACGGTGTTAATGGAATCAACCTGTACAGGGCCAACATGCTGCCACGTCTCAGCAGTCCACGTCTGCGGCAGACCGATGTGCCAGTGCAACTGCTGGTTCCTACCCGGGATAAATTCGTGACACCGGCTGTGGTTGAGTCATGCTATCCCTACGCACAAAATATTTGGCGCCGGGACATTGATGCACATCATTGGGTCATTCAAAGCCATGCGGAATGGGTTGCCAACTGCGTGTCGGAATTCGTGGAGTTTGCTGAAACTGGCCGCGAGAATCCAGGTTTGGCCAAGGCGAGAGTGGTTGGGTAAGAACCGGCTCTGAGCTTTCGCAGGACAGAAAACCCGGCACTTGAAACCTGCCGGGTTTTTTTGTTTCAGATGATTCCCAGTTTGATCATCACCATCAATTGGCCTTCACCCACCAGGCCACCCAGGATGGCACCGGTCATGATCAAGATCCATTCCTCCTGTTTGAATACAGGCCGCAGCAGGCCCTCGAATTCAAGCGGTGTCATGGCCTGCATTTTCTTGCCAACCACATTTTCAATGTCGAGCGAGGTTTGAACATAGGTTTCGGCATGCATGATCACATCCGCCAGGCGGGCCATCAGCATTTCGGAAGTGTCCTGTTTCATGCGCTGGAATGATTCCGCGCCCACGGCCATTACCACGAACGGCTTCACGATGCTGGCCTTGCTGTCGACCATTTCCCGCACGCGCTCATCCACCATTTTCTGAACGCGTTCAGACAGAGGGCCGGCCACCATTTCACCAATGATGGTTTGTGGGGTCAGAATATCCCTCGCGATGATTTTCGCGTAATCCGCAGCCACTTTCTGCTGGCGCTTCAGGAAGAGGCCCTGGATGGTGTAACTGCCAA
>DASUDJ010000070.1:0-4476 GCA_036275635.1 Limnobacter sp.
CTGCTTTTCGAATTGCAAAAATGCCGTTTGTGACCACGCCTGGCCATTGGTTGATTTCCTTTTCCAGCTCAACCGGATTGGTAATCTGAAGCCCGGACACATCCAGGATGATATTGCCATTGTCGGTTGTGAAGCCTTCCCGCAGTTTGACTACCCCTCCCAGAGCCGACAGCTTGCGTGAAATTGCGTTCTTTGCCATGGGCAACACTTCGACTGGCAAGGGAAACTTACCCAGCACCTGGACCAGCTTCGACTCATCTGCAATGCACACGAATTTTTCGGAAATATCGGCCACGATTTTCTCGCGGGTATTCGCACCACCCCCCCCCTTGATCAGCCTGTTTTCAGGGTCCACTTCATCAGCACCATCTACATACACCGACAGGCTTTCCACATCATTCATGTCGACAATCGGCACACCGATTTCTCGCAGTTTTTTCTCGGATCGAACGGAAGAAGACACTGCCCCTTTCAACTGGATTCCCGACTCAGCCAGTGCGTCAATAAAGCAGTCCACTGTGGAACCCGTGCCCACGCCAAGTACCGTGCCGGGCTGAACATAATCAAGCGCGGCCTTTGCCACTATTTTTTTCAGGGTCAATGCGTCCATCTGGTTTTCAATATTCCTGGTAAGTTGTTTTGCAGCCAATGCTCAGCGATTGCGCTGGTGAAGGGTTTCCTGGATACGTTGCTCGGTCTTGTATTCGCTCAAGGCATACACGGCCCAGAGGGCAACTGGTATCCAGCCCAGCAGGGTCACCTGCAGAACCAGGGCCACGATGCCGGCCACAGGTCGACCAATTGTAAAGAACAGGAGGAACGGCAGAAAAATTGCAAGCAGCAGGCGCATGAGAATCCTGGAGGGAAAAGAATTGCCTTCATTTTAAGGCCAGTTGCAGCTCATCACCAATTGGCAGGCTAAAAAGGAAAAAACCAACTGTCTCCAGCTGGTTTTTTCCCTTTACCCATGCAGTTAGCGCCCAGATTAAAACAACACCTTCACTTCTTTTTCTGAGCAGGCAAATCCGTGCACACGCCTTTGAACACCTCGGCCGCCATGCCCACACTCTCGCACAGGGTGGGGTGCGGATGAATGGTTTTGCCGATATCAACTGCATCTGCACCCATTTCAACCGCCAGGCAAACTTCGCCTATCAGATCGCCTGCATTCATGCCCACGATGCCACCGCCCACTACTCGCTTTGTTTCTTCATCAAACAACAACTTCGTGAATCCATCATCTGCATTGTTGGCAATTGCACGGCCAGAAGCCGCCCAAGGGAATACTGCCTTGCCCACCTTGATGCCCTGGTCTTTCGCCTGGTCTTCAGTAAGGCCCACCCAGGCCACTTCAGGATGGGTGTAAGCCACACTTGGAATGACCCGCGCATCAAAAAAGGCCTTCTCGTCTGCAGCAGCCTCGGCGGCCACATGGGCTTCATGCACAGCCTTGTGGGCCAACATGGGTTGCCCCACCACGTCGCCAATTGCATAAATATTGGGCACATTGGTTCGCATCTGCTTGTCGACGGGAATGAAACCGCGGTCTGTCACCGCAACACCCGCTTTTTCTGCACCAATTTTCTTGCCGTTTGGCGTACGACCAACTGACACCAGCACCATGTCATACAACTGGGGTTCTTTCGGAGCCTGTTCACCTTCAAAAGTCACCAGGATGCCTTTTTCAGTGGCCTCTACACCCACGGTCCTGGTTTTCAGCATGATGTTGTCAAAGCGCGGGGCATTGCGCTTCTGCCACACTTTCACCAGGTCGCGGTCTGCGCCCTGCATCAGGCCATCCAGCATTTCCACTACATCCAGCCTTGCACCCAGCGCGGAATACACCGTGGCCATTTCAAGGCCGATGATGCCGCCACCAATGATCAGCATGCGCTTCGGAATGAATGGCAACTCCAGCGCGCCTGTTGAATCAACAATGCGCGGGTCTTTGGGTATGAACGGCAGGTGTACAGGCTGAGAACCCGCAGCAATGATGGCCTTGTTGAACTGCACCACCTGTCTGCTGCCATCTGCAGCCACCACTTCAATGTGGTTGGCACTCAGGAAGCTGCCTACACCGTGCACTGTTTTTACCTTGCGGCCCTTGGCCATGCCAGCCAAACCGCCAGTAAGCTTGCCCACCACGCCGGCCTTGTGGGCCCGCAGCTTGTCGAGGTCGATTTCAGGCCTGGCAAATGAAATGCCGTGGACATCCATGTGCTGCGCTTCTTCCAGCACCTGGGCCGTATGCAGCAGTGCCTTGGAAGGAATGCAGCCCACATTCAGGCAGACACCACCCAGCGTGCTGTAGCGTTCCACCAGGATGGTGTTCATGCCCAGGTCGGCACTTCGGAAGGCAGCAGAATATCCGCCAGGGCCTGCGCCCAGCACCAGCATGTCGCAGGTGTGGTCCACCTGCCCACTGTAGCTGCTAGCCGGGCTGGCCGTCACAGGTGCAGAAGAAGTGGACGCGGAATGGGCGGAGGCGGTTGAAACTGCTGCTGCCGGTGCGGCTTGCGATTCCTTTGCGGCAGCAGGTTCAGCAGCTTTTGAAGGTGCCACAGCCGCAGCACCGTCAGTTGAACCTGCGCCAGAGATTTCGCAGATTTCACTGCCCTTGGACACCTTGTCGCCCACCTTCACCAGGAGCCTGGTAATTACACCCTCTTCCGATGCAGGAATTTCCATGCTGGCCTTGTCAGACTCGACCGTGATCAGCGATTGTTCCTTGCTGACCTTGTCGCCCTCCTTCACCAGCACTTCAATGATTTCAACCGAATCAAAATCACCAATGTCAGGAACGATCAGTTTCATGTTGTCGCTCCTCACAGCAGTACTTTGCGCATGTCGGCCAGAACGCCGGCAAGCTCGGTGGTGAATCTTGCGGCCATTGCACCATCAATAACCCGATGGTCATAGCTGAGGCTGAGCGGCAATATCAGGCGTGGCTCGAATTCCCTGCCGTTCCACACCGGCTTCATGGCCGACTTGGACAGCCCAAGAATGGCCACTTCAGGCGCGTTGATGATGGGCGTGAACAAAGTACCGCCCACACCACCCAGGGAAGACACCGTAAAAGTGGCACCCTGCATGTCTGCACCTTTCAGCTTGCCATCACGCGCCTGGGCAGACAGTTCGCCCAGTTCATTGGCAATCTGTGCAAAGCCCTTTTGATCCACGCCTTTCACCACTGGCACCACCAGGCCATTGGGTGTGTCGGCTGCGAAACCAATGTTCCAGTATTTCTTCAGGATCAGCTTGTCGCCACCCTCGCTGAGGGACGCATTGAATGCCGGGTATTTTTTCAACACGGCCACACAGGCCTTCATCACGAAAGCCAGCATGGTCAGTTTCACACCCTGCTTGGCCAAGGCTGCATTGGTGTCTTTCCTGAACTGCTCCAGGTCGGTAATGTCTGCTTCATCGAATTGGGTGACATGGGGAATCATGACCCAGTTGCGATGCAGGTTGGGTCCCGACAGTTTCTTGATGCGCGACAGCTCCTGTTCTTCGATGTCACCAAACTTGGAGAAATCCACTTTCGGCCAGGGCAACAGATCAAGACCCACGCCACTTCCACCCTTCTGGCCACCCGATGGGCTGGCAGATGCACCGGCAACAACGCCAGCCACTGCAGCTTTCACAAAATTGCGTACATCATCTGGCGTGATTCGGCCTTTCGGGCCTGTGCCCTGCACGGTGGCCAGGTTCACACCCAACTCGCGGGCGAACTTGCGCACGGATGGGCTGGCATGGGGTGCATTCACGCTGCCAGCGCCAGGGTTGTGTGCTTCCACGGGGCTTGACTTGGATGAAGACTGACTGGCTGGGGCTGCGGGCTTTTCGGCTGGTGTAGTCGAAACTGCTGCAGGAGCAGCAGCCTGGAACTCTCCCACTGTGCCGCCAGAGGCGGGCTGTGTGGCCTGCTGAATCGCCTGCGCAGGTTGTTCAGCTTTTGAACCTGAATTTTCGGAAGCAGGTTCGAGAACCAGCATCAGGCTGCCTTCAGCCACCTTGTCGCCAATTTTCACTTTCAGTTCTTTCACCACACCCGCCTGCGGGCAAGGAATTTCCATGCTGGCCTTGTCGGATTCCACGGTGATGATGGACTGTTCCGCAGTCACCGTGTCGCCTTCCTTGACCAGTACTTCAATCACTTCCACCCCGTCAAAATCGCCGATGTCGGGTACCTTGATTTCGATTGTCATGATCTGCGTCCTTTTTCTTATGCGTAGGCTGGATTTGGCTTGTTGGGGTTGATGCCATATTTCCTGATGGCTTCGCCTACTGTGCTCAGGGGAATGTCACCCTGGTCAGCAAGGGCTTTCAGCGCAGCCACGGTCACGAAATAGCGGTTCACCTCAAAATGCTCGCGCAGCTTGGAACGGAAATCAGAACGACCAAACCCATCAGTGCCAAGCACCTTGTACTCACGCCCTTTTGGAATGAAGGGGCGAATCTGATCGGCAAACAGCT
>DASUDJ010000071.1:0-2969 GCA_036275635.1 Limnobacter sp.
CCCGGGCAAAGTGTTCCTGCAGGTCCGCTTCATTCAAGCTGCTTTCCGCAGGCAGTGAAAAATGCACCCGCAGAAAAAACAGGTTGGTGGATTCATCACCGAACTGGGCTGAATCAATGATGTTGCATTGCTGGTCGAACAAGAATTTGCTGACGTTGTAAACAATCCCGGTGGTGTCGGGGCAGGAGATGGTCAGTATGTAATCACGCATATAAAAGCCAGGGTGCATTGTTGCTGTCTGCTTAGATCATACCCTTGCAGAAGCTGGCCCCAATTGATCCACCACCATTTTGGGCTCCAGCTTTTTCAGGCAATCCGTGTGTCCAAGCGGACATTCCCGCTGAAAACAGGGACTGCAGGCCAGGCCAAGGTAATAAATGCGCGCCCTGCTGTTCAGTGGCGGGGTATGTGCCGGGCTGCTGGAACCAAACACCGCATGCACCTGCACATCCAGTGCGGCGGCCACATGCATCAGGCCTGAATCATTCGTGATCAGCTGGCTGGCCAACGACATCAACTGCACCGCCTGCACCAGGCTGGTTTTTCCAGCCAGGCTGACTGCCTGCGGACGCTGCTGGTGGGGCAACAGGCCGAGTATCTGTTCGCTGAAGGATGAATCTTTCGGACCGCCCAACAACACTGCCTTCTGCCCAGGGTACAAATCCAGAAACCCGCTGATCACCGAAGCAAAATGTTCAGCCGGCCAGCGCTTGGCAGGACCGAACTCCGCACCGGGGGCTACCGCTAGAAAGCCTGCTTTCAAACTGAAGTCTGCACAGGCCTGCTCTGCATCTTCCCTGGCCACATGCATCACCGGGTTTTCAAGCTGGGCCTGGGAGTATCCGCCCAGCCTGCCGTACCATTCAATCATGGGCGGTTTGCTGTGCTTCGGTGGTTTGGGCAGAGGGTGGGTCAGCACTGCAGTGCGCAGTTCGCCATTGTAGCCGGTGCGGCGGGGAATGCCTGCGAACCAGGGAACCAGGGCAGATTTCAATGAATTCGGCAGCACCACCGCCCTGTCAAACTGCTGGGCAGCCAGCATGCGCCCAACCTGGCGCCGCAGGCCCAGCTGCAGCTTGCCGTGGGAAAAGGGTTCCGACTGCACTGCATGAACAGCTCGGCTGAAACGGTAAACGGGCGCTGTAACCGGTGGCGCCAGCACATGGATTTCACAGGGTCGACCATCGGGAAATCGCAGGCTGTCATCCTGGTGCAGCGCCTGGAGCAGCGAAAGGCTCATCACCGCATCGCCTATCCAGTTGGGAGCCACCACCAGGATTTTCATGCCAGCCGCCTCAATCCGATGCCTGCATCAGTGGGCGTGAACCTTTGCACCGGGTTTCAGGCTGTACACAGTGCCGCAGTATGGGCAAGCAGCCTTGCCGGTCTTGGCCACATCCAGGAACACTTTCGGATGGTGGTTCCACACCGGCATGGCCGGGTTGGGGCAAAAAGCAGGCAATTGGTCGCCGTCGAGTTCTACCACCTGGGGTTTGGCTTTTTTATCGGTAATCATGTTGCATCACACCCGGGTCAACCAGTGTTCATATTTTTCATTCCGACCGTACACCACGTCGAAATAGCGTTTCTGAAGCTCCGCAGTGATTGGTCCGCGCGTACCAGATCCGATTGTGCGGTTGTCCAGTTCACGAACCGGGGTAACCTCGGCTGCAGTACCGGTGAAGAAACACTCATCCGCGATGTAGATGTCGTCGCGTGTCAGGCGCTGGCTTTTCACTTCAAGGCCCATGTCCTTGGCGAGGGTAATGATTGTGGAACGGGTAATACCCACCAGTGCGGAAGCGATTTCCGGTTCGTAAATGCAGCCATCCTTGATTACGAACACATTTTCGCCGGCACCCTCAGCCACGAAACCATCCACATCCAGCAACAGGGCCTCATCATATCCGTCCTGCACTGCCTCTGTATTGGCCAGGATGGAATTGGCATAGGTGGCTGCGAATTTCGCGCGTGCCATGGTCACATTCACGTGATGGCGAACGTAGGAAGAGGTTTTTACTCGAATGCCCTTCTGCAGGCCCTCTTCTCCCAGGTAGGCACCCCAGGGCCATGCGGCGATTGCCACGTGGGTTGCAGCACCCTTGGGCGAGACGCCCATTTTCTCGGACCCGTAGAACGCAATCGGGCGGATGTAGCAGGAGTCCAGATTATTTGCACGCACCACTTCGCAGCATGCTTCCATGATCTGCTCCCGGGTGTAGGGCATGTGCATGCGGTAAATGTGTGCAGAGTTGAACAGCCGGTCGGTGTGTTCCTTCAACCTGAAAATGGCTGACCCTTTATCGGTTTTGTAGGCTCGCTCGCCTTCAAACACGGAAAGGCCATAGTGCAAGCTGTGGGTGAGCACGTGGGTCTGCGCTTCACGCCACGGCACAAGCTTGCCGTCAAACCAGATAAAGCCATCGCGATCGGCCATTGACATGCTGAATTCTCCGAAATCCAATATTGATCAAACCGCCATATTCTACAGCCCAACTCACCGGGATTTCAGTGCGCTACGTTGACTGAGTGAAGAATGAGCCACTATAGTGCACACAGGCACCCCAAAAAGATGTACGGACATGAAGCAATGTTTGGTAAGCACCGCGCCACGCTGGACCCGCAGAAAACAGGAACGCCCGCAGGAGCTGCTTGATGCGGCCCTGACCATTTTCAGTGAAAAAGGATTTGCCGCAGCCCGGCTTGAAGATGTGGCCAAAAGCGCGGGGGTCAGCAAGGGCACTGTTTACCTGTATTACTCCAACAAGGAAGAATTGCTGAAGGCGGTCGTTAAAGAGCATGTGTCGCCCATCGTGGAGGAGGCAAAAGGCCTGCTGGAACCTGAAAAGGGTTCGGCAAGCCTGATTCGAGAAGCAATCCACCTGTGGTGGCTGAAGTACGGCTCCACCAAGCTCAGCAGCATTACCAAGATCGTGCTGTCCGAGGCCAATGCCTTTCCCGACCTGGCC
>DASUDJ010000072.1:0-3633 GCA_036275635.1 Limnobacter sp.
GAAATGCCCCCCCGCTGCATGCGCCTGGACAGCAAGGCTTCCAACTGCGCCTCGTACTGCCTGATGCTGTGCGGATTGGCCTCTGGCAGAGGAAGCCCGAGCAACTGTTCTTCAAATGTGGCCCGGTTGCAACCGGCCTGAAAGACTGGCGTGCAACCAAATACGCTTTTGTATTCCTCAAGGGGTGCTGTCGGCGTGAATGAAAATTCCATACCCAGCAAGGGCAATGCCGCACCGAAGAGTTCCTGCTGCAAAACCCGCAACGCAGCGCTGTCACGTTCAAGAACAAAGGGCCTGACGGCTGGCGGCAGGTGGTTCACATCAAACTGGATTGAGGCGATGCCATCAACCACTTTCAATTCAATCCTGGAGAAGGCGAAAGTCAGATCAAGGTAACGCAGGCCCAACTCCACGGCCTGTTGAAAAGTGGGACTGCTGGTGAGCGCATAGCCCCACACACCATAAGTGTTGAGATGGTACTGGCTTCCTGCCTTGAGCCCCAGGCCAGCCACCCTGCCATGCAGGCGAACCAGGTTGTGAACAACCTGCAGTTCCTGGTCAGGATCAATTTCAAGGTGTGGATCGGAAAGGCGAGCCGGCATGATGGATGAACCAGTCAAAAGCTCGCTGAGTGGTGAACCCAGTTTCATGCCCAGTTCACACAATATCTTGACGCTGACAACTGTTCTGCGGGCAGGCACGGTGGAAGTTTTGTCCGAATTTGTCAATGATCCTGATTGTAATGAAGTTTCCAAAGGCTTGCGGACTTTTACACTCCTGAAACCAGGTTGTTGATTTCCGGGAAGTCTGCGGCACCAGGCGGACCAGACGCTTCAGAAAACGGAGCAGGGCCGGAAACCTTCCTACATTTTTGATTAAAGAACAGGACACACGATGAGAAACAAGGTGGTATTCATCACGGGCGGCGCACGTGGGCTGGGCGCTGGACTGGCTGCGAAGGTGCTGGAGTCGGGAGGCCAGGCATTCATTGTTGACTTGAATGCAGAGGCAGTATTCGCGCAGGTTGAGGCCCAGGGCAGCAAGGCAATCGCCGGTTGTTCAGCCAATGTGTGCAGCCAGTCCGAACTTGAACTGGCCATGGCGGAATGCAAGGACCGCTTTGGAAAAATTGACGTGGTGGTGGCCAATGCGGGCATTCTGAAAATGGGCTCAATTGAGCACATGAACCCGGCCGATTTCGATGCAGTGATGCAGGTGAATGTGAATGGCGTGTTCAATACGATTCGAGCCGGTATTCCCTATCTGCGCGAAACACGGGGCTACCTGCAGGTGGTGTCCTCACTGGCTGCAGCCATTCACACACCGCTGATGGGTCATTATGCGGCGTCCAAGGCGGCAGTGGAGGCACTGGCTGATGTGGCCCGCCAGGAGCTGGCACTTGATGGGGTTGATGTGGGCTGTGTACACCCCACTTTCACCAACACGGCAATGATCAAGGAGGTCAATGCGGGCGTGTTGTGGGGCGGTCACAAGGGAGCTTTTGGCGCTGTGGAGCCAGAGCAGGTGATTGATGCCATGTACCGTGGAATCCAGAAGCGGCAGCGCAAGATCATTGCGCCGAAAACCATCACACCCCTGATATTGGCACCAGGCCTGTTTCACAGGGTGGCCGAGACTTTGGGGCGCTTGCAGGGTTCGGATGCCGCCCTGAAAAAATTCAAGGCTGAGGAGGTTTCAAGCCAGAAGGCTGGCGCACCGCGAGCAGCCAAGTCTTCCAGCACTGTTTCCCGTTGACTTGCAGCGCGCTGGATATGGCGCGCTGGCTTTTACTCCACCGTCACTGATTTGGCCAGGTTGCGGGGCTTGTCCACATCTGTGCCCTTCACCAGGGCCACATGATAAGACAGCAACTGCAAGGGCAGGGTGTGCAGGATGGGTGACAGGTGACCTGCATGATCAAGCAGGTTGATGACATGCACACCATCTGCTTTTTCGATGCGGGTGTCGCGGTCAGCAAAAATGTAGAGTTCACCGCCACGGGCCCGCACTTCCTGCAGGTTGGATTTCAGCTTTTCGATCAAGGTGTCTTTCGGTGCAACAGCCACCACGGGCATGTCTGCATCCACCAGGGCCAGGGGCCCATGTTTCAGCTCGCCCGCTGCATAAGCCTCGGCATGGATGTAGCTGATTTCCTTCAGCTTCAGGGCACCTTCCATGGCAATTGGATAATGCACGCCACGCCCCAGGAAAAGGGCATGGCGCTTTTCGGCAAAGCTGGCAGCCAGGGCCTTGATTTCAGGTTCCAGTGCCAGAATGTTCTGCATGGCTGAAGGCAAATGCCGCAACTGGGTCAGCAGGTTTTTTTCCTGGTCAGCAGACAATTTTCCACGCAGCTTGGCCATCACCATGGTGAAGGTAAACAGTGCCGCCAATTGAGTGGTGAACGCCTTGGTGGAGGCGACGCCAATTTCAGGCCCGGCACGAGTCAGGAATTTCAGGTTGCTGGCGCGGATCAGCGCGGATTCAGGCACATTGCAGATGGACAGGGCGTTGACCATGCCACGGGATTTTGCATGTTCCAGCGCAGCCAGCGTATCGGCTGTTTCACCGGACTGGGAAATGGTGATGACCAGCGTGTTGGGCAGGCTGACGCTGGTGCGGTATCGGTACTCGCTGGCGATTTCCACATTGGTTGGCAAGTCTGCAATCGATTCCAGCCAGTAGCGGGCCACCGAAGCCGCATGGTAACTGGTACCACAGGCCAGGATAAGAACCTGCTGAACAGTGGGCAGGATATGCCCGGCCTCGGCACCGAACAACTCTGGCTTCACGGCTGAGGCATTGCTGACCATCTCCAGCGTGGCTGCAATTGCGCCGGGCTGCTCGTATATTTCCTTCTGCATGTAATGCGCATAAGGACCCAGTTCGACAGCATCCGCTGACAGCTGGCTTTCAATGATGTTTCTTTCGACCTGTTGGCCCGCGGCATTGTAGAAAGACACGCCACCCGGCTGAAGCTGGGCCACATCCCCTTCTTCAAGATAGGTAATCAGCTTGGTGTAGGCCACCAGCGCAGAAGCATCGGAGGCCAGGAAAAACTCGCCATCGCCATGCCCGACCAGCAACGGGGCGCCCTGCTTGGAGGCGACCATGCTGAGCGGGCTCTGGTTATTGATCACTGCAATTGCGAATGCGCCTTCCAGCTTTTTCACGGTGGCCTGGACTGCGGCCAGCAGGTCAAGGCCCTGCACCAGGTGCTGGTGGGTCAGGTGGGCAATGACTTCAGTGTCGGTATCGGACTGAAAAACATAGCCCTGTGAAGTCAGCGTGCTGCGGATTTCTTCATGATTTTCGATGATGCCGTTGTGAACCACGGTGACGGAAATGCCCTGCCCTTCGCTGATGTGCGGATGCGCATTTCGTTCGCTTGGTACGCCGTGCGTGGCCCAGCGAGTGTGGGCTATGCCCATTCTTGCACTGAGGTTTCGTGTGCCGGACTCAAGCTCAACCACCCTGCCCACGCTGCGGGCACGTTGTATGGAATGATCGGCATCGGACTGGATGGCCAGCCCGGCGGAATCATAGCCACGGTATTCAAGTTTTTTCAGGCCATCAATCAGCACTGGCACACTGTTGGTTTTGGAAACAACGCCGACAATTCCGCACATGTTG
>DASUDJ010000073.1:0-4507 GCA_036275635.1 Limnobacter sp.
TGGTGGCCCTGACCGGCAAGGGCGGAGGCCAGATTACCCAACAACTGAAAGAGGGTGATGTGCATGTGTGTGTGCCCCACAACCGCACCGCCAGGATTCAGGAAATACACCTGCTCGCGATCCATTGCATTTGCGATGGCATCGACCTCAGCTTACTTGGAGAAGAAGAAAATGATTCATGAACCAAGCCTGTTCAAGCGCACCCGCAGTTCAGCAATCTGCGCCATGCTGCTGGCCTCATTGGCCGCACCCGTCCTGAGTGGCTGCTTCATGGGCGCTGTGGCCGGAATCACCGCAGGCTCCCTGGCCGCTGCCGACCGCCGCACCGTGGGCACGCAGGTTGAAGACCGTTCATTGCAGCTGAAAGCGGAAAGCGCCATCCGCGAAAGTTTTGGCGACCTGGTGCATGTGAATGCCACGGTGTACAACCGACAGGTGCTGTTGACCGGTGAGGCACCAGATGAAGCCACTCGCAGCCGTGTCGAGGCAAGGGTCAGCACGCTTCCCAACATCCGCCTGATCGTGAATGACATCCAGGTGGGTTTCAAAAGCTCCCTGTCGGCCCGCTCCAATGACGCATTCCTGACCACCAAGGTGAAAGCCTCCCTGCTGGATGCGCAGGATATTTTCGCCAACTCCTTCAAGGTCAGCACCGAGGCAGGTGTGGTCTACCTGATGGGCCTGGTAACCGAACGGGAAGCCAACCGGGCAGCCTCGATCGCAGCAGGTGTACCTGGCGTGGTGAAGGTGGTGAAGGTCATGGAAATGATTTCCGAGGCTGAACTTTCAAGACTGTCTGCCACTCCAAACAACGGCACTCCAGCACCCGTGGAAGCGGGTCCCCGTTAAACCTGGCACCTGTTGAAGTCATGATCAAGAAACTGTATTCCCAAGTGTGCAGGCTGGCCTCCGCCAGCCTGGTGATTGGCCTGCTGGCTGCCTGTGGTGGGGACAAGGCACCGCAGGTGGACTACATCACCATCAAGGGAAAGACAATTGCACCGGCCGACTACCAGGGCCAGGTCATGCTCGTGAACTTCTGGGCAACCAGTTGCACCACCTGCGTGAAGGAAATGCCGCAGATCGTGGACACCCACAACAAGTTCAAGGACAGGGGCTTCCGCACAATCGCCGTGGCCATGAGCTATGACCGGCCAGACTACGTGGTGAACTTCGCCGAAACCCGGCAACTGCCTTTTGATGTGGCACTGGATGTGTCGGGCAATATCGCAAAATCCTTTGATGATGTGAAAATCACACCCACCACCTTCGTCATCAACAAGAAAGGCCAGATCATCAAGACCTACGTGGGCGAACCTGATTTCAATGCGCTTCACGGCCTGATCGAAAAATCACTGGCGGAAAAAATCTGAGCCTGCTGGCCCAGGCCACACGGCATCAGCGACCCACTGGTACCAAGGCCAGTTGCACCACAAACAGAGCAGTCATAGTCGAACTGCTCCTTATTCTTCTCCCCACTTGAAATCTTCCATCACCCGCCTGTCGCGCTTGGTGGGGCGCGCCTTGATTTCCAGTGCCGGGTCTTTCATCAGCTTGCGGTTGGCAGCACGCTCTGCACGCTTCTGTGCACTGTCTGGTGTTTCCTCATAAAGCCCCTGGGCAATCGTGGCACTGCCCCGCTTGTCGGCCAGGCCTTTCACCACCAGCACCATGTCATCCCAGCCCACCGGCACGGTCAGCACATCGCCTGGCTGCACGCCATGGGCAGGTTTTACCCGTTCATCATTGCATTTCACCTTGCCACCATCCACCATTTCAGTGGCCAGCGAACGGGTCTTGAAAAAACGTGCGGCCCACAACCACTTGTCAATTCGAACCTTTGCACCGGGCGCCGAAAAATCAGGCTTGCCATTCGGAGTCAATGCGGGTTCGGGATTCCTGTTCTTGTTTCGGCTCACGCCATCTCCTTCCTGCTGTGCCAGCGTTTTCCATGGGGATTCCCACACTGGCTGGCTTCCCGTGGCCGGGTTAACCTTGCAGGCCATGATTGAACTCAACCGGGGACCTGCTGTGAAACACTCCATCGCAATCATTCCGGGCGACGGCATTGGTCAGGAAATTATGCCAGAAGCCTTGAAGGTGCTCGCCTGGGCCGAAAAAACCCATGGCATTGAACTTGAACTGCACCACAAGGACTGGGCCCACTGCAACTACTACCTGCAGCATGGCAGCATGATGCCTGGTGACTGGAAACCCCAACTGGAAGCCTGCGAGGCCATCCTGTTCGGTGCCGTGGGCATGCCCCACCTGGTGCCTGACCATGTTTCCCTGTGGGGCTCGCTGCTGCGCTACCGGCGGGAGTTCGACCAGTATGTGAACCTGCGGCCGGTGAAGCTGCTGCCCGGCGCACCCTGCCCGTTGGCCAACAGGCAGCCCGGCGACATCGACTTTGTCGTGGTGCGTGAAAACACGGAAGGTGAATACTCCGCAGTGGGCGGCCGCATGTTTGAAGGCACCGAGCGGGAAATCGTGCTGCAGGAAAGCATTTTCACCCGGCACGGCGTGGACCGTGTGCTGAAATTTGCATTTGAACTGGCTCAAAGTCGGCCACGCAGAAAACTGACTGCTGCAACCAAGAGCAATGGGATTGCAATCAGCATGCCCTACTGGGATGAACGGGTGGACAACATGGCCAGTCACTATCCCGAGGTCGCCTGCGACAAGCAGCATGTGGACATCCTGGCAGCCCGTTTCGTGATGCAGCCTGAGCGGTTTGACGTGGTGGTAGCCAGTAACCTGTTTGGTGACATTCTCAGTGACCTGGGCCCAGCCTGCACAGGCACAATTGGCTTGGCACCCTCGGCCAACCTGAACCCCGAAAGACGCTTCCCCTCGCTGTTCGAACCGGTGCATGGTTCCGCGCCCGACATTGCAGGCCAGGGCATTGCCAACCCGATTGCCATGATCTGGTCAGCCGCACTGATGATACAGTTCCTGGGCGGCAGCCCGGCAGTGGTGGCTGAAGGCCGGCAGGCTGCCTACCAGCATGCCCACGACAGCATATTGGCCGCAATTGAAACCGTACTGGCCCGCGGCAATAACCTTGAGTTGACACCCGATCTGAAAGGAAAGGGCAGTACCCGTTCCGTGGGTGATGCCATCCTGGCTGCCTTGGGTTGAACAAGCCTGTGGGCGCTATTTCGCGCCTTCCTGACTCACCCCGTTCTTGGCCAGGTACCAGCCGGTGGAAGTGGGCCGCAAGGCCATTTCAATGGTGAAACCGGACTGCAGGGTGCTGGCCACCGCAGTGCCGGTCACCAGGTTGAACACAGTCGGGTCAAAAGACTCCACCTTCAGGTCTTTGAAGTGCCTCAACATGTGGGCATCCTTCAGGTTTGCAGTGAATCGTGCAGTGGCTGCGTCTTTCACGCCAAACGGCTGGTTCTGCTCATAATCCTGTATGTCTTCAACCCACAGCCGCCCGAAACACAGGGCATCATTTTCACCCTGGGGACCCTGCCGGAAATGCACACCTTCCAGTTTTTTCAAACCGGCGGAAGGCATCACAACCCAGCGCCCGTCCTGGGTCTGGAAAATATCCAGCAAGCCGGACAGGTCCCAGGCCTTGACCTCCCTGGCCACTGCGCTGTTGGGTGGTATCTGATCACGGGCATACTGGTCGATTGCTTCTGCACTGGGCAGGCGGGCGCAGAAGGCGCCGTGACTCAGGATGAATGTCTCCGCCCGGGCACCTTTCAACAGGTTTTCCTTGTCCAGGTGGGTTCTCGGGTTGCAGGCCGCCAGCAGCCCCGCAGCCAGGGCCAGCGGTATCCATTTCAGAGTAGCGCTTGGCATGTTCAGTTTCCTTTTATCACTTGTTGACATTGTGATGCAGGAAATTGGGTCGTAAAACCGGGAACACACCTGTAAAACCGGGGCTGTTTCACTTGCGGGAATGGCCCAGGCTGCGGGGAGGTGAATAACCCAGCTTCAGGGCGAGGGCCTCTGACTGGGCAGCCAGCAGGGGTTGCCCCACTTCACGATAATGCAGGGCCAGTTCATAGGCAGCAATGCCATTGCCCAGCGCACCGGCGTATTGCAACCAGCCCACATATCGGGGCTGGTCAGTTTCAGTTCTTGACTCCCGGTAAAGGCGGGCCACGCGGGCTGCCGCATCCTTGTCGCCCCTTGCAGCACGATGCAGATCTGTTTGCCCCTCTGCCAACCGGGCCTGCGCCAGCGTGCTGGGCAGCACAAAACTGGTCTTGAACAGCCTGACATCCGGATTGCGCAGCACCTCCAGTGCTGCAAGGGCCTCCTGCTGGTACAGGCCCACTGCTTCTGCCTGCTGGCTGAAGGGGTACTTTTCCAGGAATTCCCGGCACTGCCTTGCCAGGTCTGCAGGCCAGCACGACGCCTGTATGGCCCGCCAGGCCGCGGATTCGGCCTGGTCTGCAGAGTTTGAGGTACCTGCCGCAAACCCTGTCCCTGTTGTGCCTGCAAGGCCCAGTAGGCCAGGCTGCAAATGCAGATTGACCCGTGAATT
>DASUDJ010000074.1:0-2660 GCA_036275635.1 Limnobacter sp.
TGTATTGGGTGCTGCTGGCCAGCGTGGAAATGCGCAATGCACCCTGGCTGGGTTGGGTGACCGACCTTGCGGCACCAGATCCCTTCTACATTCTGCCAGTCATCATGGCGGTCACCATGTTCATCCAGACCAAGCTGAACCCCACTCCGCCTGATCCGGTGCAGGCCAAGGTGATGATGGTCATGCCATTGGTGTTTTCCGTCATGTTCATTTTCTTCCCGGCTGGCCTGGTGCTGTACTGGGTGGTGAACAACATCCTGTCAATTGCCCAGCAGTGGGTAATTACACGCCAAATTGAGTCTGCACCTGCCACAGCACGGTGATCCAATCGTGGCCATCGCCACCGCACCTGGCAAGGGTGGGGTGGGGGTGGTCCGGTTCTCTTTTCCTGAATCATCCGGTTTTCAATCGTTCTGCCAGGGTTTCTGCGGAAAACCGTTGACACCCCGTCTTGCCGCACTTCTTACACTCCGGGATTCCACACAGCAGCCAATTGATCAGGGTATTGTGCTGGCGTTCAATGCCCCTGCTTCTTTCACCGGCGAACATGTGCTGGAGTTCCAGGGACACGGCGGTCCTGCCGTGTTGCAGGCCGTTGTGGCCCGTGCGTTGGAAGTGGCGCGGGAAAGGCATATTCCCCTGCGTCATGCGAAGCCGGGCGAATTCACCGAGCGGGCGTTTCTGAATGACAAACTTGACCTGGCCCAGGCCGAGGCGGTAGCGGACCTGATTGATGCTGGCACCGTGGCGGCTGCAAAGGCTGCAGCTGCTTCCCTGAGCGGCGTTTTTTCCACCCAGGTGAACCAGCTGGCCGACAGAATTACCCACCTGCGCCTGTTGCTGGAGGCAACACTGGATTTTCCAGAAGAGGAAATCGAGTTTCTTGAAAAAGCCGATGCCAAGGGTCAACTCGCATCAATCCTGGAAATTCACCAGAACCTGCTGGCCAATGCGCAAGAGGGGGTCAAGTTCCGGGATGGTTTGCAGATCGTGCTGGTGGGTGAGCCAAATGTTGGAAAGTCCAGCCTGTTGAATGCACTGGCGGGCGAGGAAGTCGCAATCGTGTCAGCCATTGCAGGCACCACCCGTGACCGTATCAGCACTGAACTGAATATTCGAGGTATACCGCTGGTGTTGGTTGATACAGCCGGCCTTCGTGAAACCACGGATGAAGTGGAAAAGATCGGTATTGAGCGCACCCGCAAATCCGCTTCGGAAGCCGATCTGTTGCTGGTATTGCAGGACGCTTCATCGGGTACCACCAACATTGAGAATGAAAGCCTGGATTTGCCCGCCGGCTTGCCCAGGTTGATCGTGTTGAACAAGGTGGATTTGCTTGAGAACCCACCACACGTCGCGGATCGCACGCTTCCTGTTTCTGCAAAGACAGGTTACGGTCTGGATGCCTTGAAAGACGCCATACTGAAAGAAGCGGGTATCACTCATTCTCCTGGACACGGCTTCATGGCACGTCAGCGGCATGTGGATGCGCTGCAATCCTGTGGTTTGCACCTGGTGCAGGCTTTTGAATTTTCACAACAGGATGACCGCATTCTTGACCTGTTTGCCGAGGAGTTGCGCCTGGCGCATGATGCCCTGGGTGAAATCACTGGCCGAATGTTGCCTGATGACCTGCTGGGCTTGATTTTCAGCCGATTCTGCATCGGCAAGTAAGAATTCCGGCTTATTGGCCAGCCAGCAACTGCCTGATTTGTTCAACCCGCTTGCGGTTCGCGCCCAGGTCGCTGTACCCCACCCTTGATGCTGAACGAACGTGCAAGAGGTTTTTCTCCCTGTCCAGCCTGAACTCCACATCATCCACAAAACCGAAAAGGGCGCTGGTGAATGTGCTGGCCAGGTAGTGTTCATCCGAATGGCTGACTTTACCGCCAAGAAGTTCAATCACTTCCTTGACTTTCATTAAGGGTTGTTCCCCAAGCTTGTCCGTCAGTTCTATTGCGGCAATTGAATGCCTGTCGGAAGGAGCACTTTCACTGCTGACGCAATTCGGTTTGTCGGGGCAGGGAAGCAATTGACCATTGGTCAGGCCTTTTGCTGTACCTGTGCCTGAATACAGGCCCATACCCAGGAACACGAATGTGACGGTCACGACCAAAACCACCAGTCCAAGTAATGCTCTTTTCACGTCGATGCTTCCTTCTGTCATATACTGTTTCTTCGAATGGTCACCAGTTTAGCGGTCAGTGAGATCATATGTCCAAGCCTTTGCGCTCCCAATTGTCCGAAGAAGAAATTTCCCGCGTGCTTGAAATGGCCTGGGAGGACAGGACCCCGTTTGAAGCAATTGAACAGCAGTTCGGGTTGGATGAATCACAGACAATCGAGTTGATGCGATCGCAGATGAAGGCCAGCAGTTTCAGAATGTGGCGCAAAAGGGTAACAGGCCGAAAAACAAAGCACCTGAAGCTTCGCGGCTTTGCTGAAGGCCGAGCATATGCACCTGGCCATTACAAGTTCCGCTGATTCAAGCTGTTTTACCTGGAGGGCATGAATGGTCAGCGAAAGCCGGGACTCCCCCCTGTCTGCCCGAGGCGGGTATGAATGGATGATGTGGTTCGGCCGCGCGTCCACCCACATGCCGGATCTGCACCGGGCTTTCCAGTTTCTTGAAAGCAGTTGTGAACTGATGGATTCCCGGG
>DASUDJ010000075.1:0-5073 GCA_036275635.1 Limnobacter sp.
GCCTGGCCCTGCTGAACAAGCGCGCCCGGCGTGATGGTCGAGCGGCCAATCCGTCCGCTGATTGGCGCAATGACCCGGGTGTAATCCAGGTTGATCTGTGCTGTTTTGACTGCAGCCTTGCCGGCAGCCACATCGGCTTCAGCCTGTTTCAGCGCAGCAAATGCGTCATCTCTTTCCTGCTGGCTGACTGCATTTTGCAGCGACAGTTCCTGAAACCGGTCATGGCGCACCTTTGCACTGGTCAGGTTGGCCTGTGCTTTTTCAAGTTGGGCCTTTGCACTGGCCAGTTGGGCTTCATAGGTGGAAGGATCAATCTGGTAAAGCGAACTGCCCGCTTTTACAAGTCCGCCCTCCTGGAATTGCCGTGACTTGATGATGCCTGTGACCTGGGGGCGCACTTCTGCAATCAGGTAGGGGCTGGTGCGACCCGGAAGTTCCGAATACAGCGCCACTGGCCTGGCGACCACTTCAATTATCCGCACCTGGGTTGCAGATGGGGCGGGTGCCGCGCCGGCAGCACCTTCTTTTTTGCCGCAACCGGCGAGAACCAACAGGCAGGCAAGCAACAGGCCACCTTGAAGGTGCCGGTTTTTCTTGTTGTTCTTCATGGAACTACCTCAATATTGAACTTGGCTTGAACAGCAGGCAGGCGCTACAACACGCCTTTACAGAAGACAGTGACCAGAATTCTGAATGAACGTTCATTTTTTCATCGGGTGATTGTCCTGTCAATCACGGGTAAATACCAGCAGGTTGCATCACAACCGGAATGGAATTTGCTGGCTATGCCAGTTGGTTTTCTAATTGGCGCTAGTTTTTACAAGGGGATAAAGTGCTGGATCTTTCTTCAATACTGATCGTGGGCGGTGGCGCAGGCGGGCTGGAACTGGCTTGCAAACTGGGGCGAAAGCTGGGTCCTGAGCGGGTCACCCTGGTGGATGCGAAGATGTACCACATCTGGAAACCCTCCCTGCATGAAGTGGCAGCAGGCACGCTGGACATTCACCAGGAAGGCCTGTCTTATCCCATGCTGGCCCACAACAATGGTTTCAATTTCGTGCTGGGCGCCATGGACAAACTGGATGCGGACACCAGGCAGGTGCGGGTCTTGGCTGTGAAGGATGAGCTGGGGGAAGAAATCCTGCCGGCGCGCCTGTTGCACTTTGGAACGCTTGTCATCGCGGTTGGTAGCCAGTCGAATTATTTCGGTGTGAAAGGGGCAGAAGAATTCACGATTTCTCTTGATGGTCCGCAACAGGCGGAAAATTTCCGCCTGAAAATGCTGAAGCAACTGGCCACGCTGGACCTGCGGAAAAAGGACAACCCGAAGGCCCGACTTGATATTGTAATCATCGGTGCTGGCGCCACCGGTGTGGAATTGGCTGCAGAATTGCGGGAAGCCAGCCATGTGCACAGCCGCTATGGCTTCAGCCAGATTGATGCTGCCCGGGATGTGAACATAACCATCCTGGAAGGGGCTCCCCGTATTCTGCCGGTGTTACCGGAAAACGTGTCCTCTGCAGCCGTGGACCTGCTGGGCCAGCGGCACATCAAGGTGGTGAATAACTGCAGGGTTGTGGATATTACGTCCAGGCAGGTTTTGGACTCAAACGGTAATGTGTATCCGGCCGACCTGTGCGTGTGGGCTGCCGGTATTAAGGCCCCAGCCTGGCTGGCTACGTTGGGACTGCCCGTGAATCGCAGCAACCAGCTGGAAGTGCAGGGCGATCTGCGGATCAAGGGGCAGTCGCATATTTTCTCGCTGGGCGATTGTGCAGCCTGCACTCAACCGGATGGCAGCCTGGTGCCGCCCCGCGCCCAGTCGGCCCATCAGCAGGCTGATTACATTTACCAGCTGATCATGAAGCAGGAAAAAGGCAAGTCGCCTGCCAGCAAACCTTACCTGTACAAGGACCATGGCTCGCTGGTGTCACTGGGTACACGCAGCTCGGTCGGTAGCCTGATGGGCGGCCTGTTCAAGGCCAGCAGCCTGTTCGTGGATGGCATGTTTGCCCGCACCATGTACGCCAGTCTGCACCTGATGCATCACTATGCTGTGCTGGGTGGCCTGAAAACATTCCTGATGGCGATGGCCCGATTCCTGTTGAAACGGGCCACGCCCCTGGTGAAGCTTCATTGAAAAGATGTGTTGTTCAGCCGTGCTGCCGCAGATCGTCCACTGCGGCCCGGCCGAAGTGTCTGCCCAACAGGTAATCCACCAGTTTTTCACCCGCCTTGCCAGGGTCGGTCAACTGGTTCTCCTGTTTCAGCTGCACAAAACGGGCCTTGTTGGGAAAAAGACCTTTATCAACATTCCTGATGTCAGCCTGCATGTCGGTGTCGATCACGCCCGGTGCCAGGCTGCAGATTCGAACATTTGACAACCCGTCCTGTTGCACTGCTGTTGCATGCATGTCGAGTGCTGCCTTGGTCGCGCAGTAGACGGCCCAGCCAGGGTAGGCGCTTCTGCCCGCCCCACTTGAAACATGCAGGATACCCAGTTGTTGTTGGGGTTCAAGCTGCTGCACCAGCAGGGCGCTGAGCAGCAGGGGTGCAGCAATATTCAGCTGAACTGCCGTTTGTATCGACGGCAGGCTTTGCGCGGAAAGCGGACCCACAGGTGCCACCATGCCCGCATTGTTCACCAGGAACAGCTGTGTCGCTTCCCTTGAAAATTCTGCAACAGTGGCTTGAAACTGAGCGCTGTGCAGCGCTGCTGAATCTGCAAGATCAATCCTGCATTCCTGCATCAGCCCCGGGAATTCCTGAAGCAGGCTGGCATGGCTGTTCCTTGAAAGGCCCAGCACGGCATGGCCCCTATGCAGCAGCGCCCTGGAAATGCCCAGCCCCAGCCCCTTGCTGTGGCCTGTCACAATCGCCTTGATCCTGTTTTCCTTTTTCATTTTTCCACCAGCTTCAGATAAAGGATGGAAGAAGCAAGAAGCAGGGTGACCGAATTCGCCACAACCACCGGCCATTGATCAACAAGCAGGCCGTACACCAGCCAGAGCAGAACGCCGGTACAGAAGCAGGCATACATGCCCAGTGAAATACTGCGGGTGTCGCGGGTTTTCCAGCAATAGACCACCTGGGGAACAAAGGCGCCAGTGGTCAGTATTGCTGCCAGAAAGCCCAAGCCCTGGGCCCAATCAGTCAGCATCAGTCGGTCGGAATTTTCTGGGCTGTTTCACGATAGGCTGGCAGGCGTTTGCCACCAATCGCAATCGCCTTGTTGATGGCTGCCCGTGCTTCATTCTTGCGGTTCAGCTTCAGCAGGGTTTCCGCCAGGTTGTTCCATGCGTCAGCCATGTCTGGATACACACCCACTGCCTTTCGGTAATGCGCTTCCGCATCTGAAAATTTGCCGTCCGCAAAGGCAAGGTTTCCGAGTCCAAAATGAAACCAGGGTTCGGTCGGCCAGGTTTTCGCACCCTGCTCATAGGCCATGGCGGCTTTCTGGGGGTTCGAGCGTTCAAGTGCAACTGCGGAATTCAGGTAATTCTGCGCCTTTGAGTAGGCGGGAGGCTCCTGCCCGGGTTTCAGCACGGTGAAGCCCCAGTTCTGGGAACGTTCCCACAGCTTCAGGAAAGTGGCCACGGGTATCAGTTCCCGCTCCTTGGGGCCTGAACGCAGGATCATGTTGTCGCCAGCAGCGTCATAACCTACCACCACGGCGTAATGCCACTGGGGGGCCACAGGCAGTGACAGGTTCAGGAGCACAACCACGGGCGAACCCACATTCAGGGCCTCGAACAGTGCACCGAGCCCGGGTTCGATCTGGTAACTGAGATAACCCAGCCTGCGGGGTGCTGCCAGCATTTCCAGCTGCAGGCTACCCTGGCGACCAGGCAGGTAAACCAATTCAGCCAGTTTCGATGGGGTGGTGCTTTCTCCCTGGTGGTTCAGCACCATCGCCAAGGTAGAGGGGCCGCAGAAAAATTCCTGCTGGGCGAAAAATGGCACTGAAGTGAGCTCAACACTGGCCTGGCTCTGGACCGTGCTTTCAAGACTTGCAGGCACGGTGGGCAGCAGGGAACACCCCGCCAGACTGGACAAAAGTAGAACCTGGCCCGCCAGGCGAGCCAGGTTGGTACTGCGAAAACCTAATTTCATCGAACGGATCGGGTGAACGGAAATACCTTGGTCAAGCCAAGAATGTCAGTTACCAGCAGAATAATGAACACGGTAAATAGTACACCAATCACACCAGCGCCAGCCGGAGCGTTTTCAATGTGTGCAGCCAGTTGCTGGGCCTCTTCCTCGGTCATGGAATCCACGCGGGCCTTGGCCACTTCCGGGCTTACGCCATGCGCCTGCAAGGCCTTGGCAATGTCTTCACGGTCAAAAAACTTTTTCAGGTCGGAGCGATCCTGCTGGTGCATGGCCACCGCTTCTTCAGTGCTTACGATGGCGGCGTGGACAGGGGCCACTACAAAACTGCCGGAAAAGCTCAACAGGACTGCAAGTGCTGTAGCGCGCATGGTTTTAGTCATTTTTCTCTCCATCATTCCAGTGGGTGGGAAATTCCATCTTAATGGTAAACAGGCACATTCACCTGATTTATCCGAGTCAACCAAACGAAAGGCGCAGCGTTTTAGTTGACATCACAGCAAGGAGGATTTGTGATGCGCACCAGTTTTTCGAAAATTCTTTCATTGAGTAGGGCCTTTCTGCTGATGCTGGCCACATTCTCAGGTTCTGCAATGGCGGTCAATATTTCAGTCGGTGTCGGCGGTGAAGTCCTGCCTGGCGTGTATGGTTCCGTAAATATCGACAATGGGCGTTATCCAGTACTGGTTTATGATGAACCTTTGATCGTGTCCCGTCCTTACCGCGTGGCCTCTCCAATTTACCTGCATGTGCCACCAGGACATCTGAAAAAGTGGGGCCGTTACTGTGGCAACTACGGCGCCTGTTCCCGCCCTGTGTACTTCGTGAAATCCCGGGATTATTACGATTTCAGCCCACGTTACATCGACCAGCGTTATGTTTACCGCGACAGAATCACCTTTGTGGACCGTGGTGGATATGACCGAGGGGATTACTACGACCGCAAGGAACGTTATTACAGGG
>DASUDJ010000076.1:0-5160 GCA_036275635.1 Limnobacter sp.
TGGTCATTTACCTGATGCTGTCGGCAGCCGGTCCGCTGGGTTTCCTGCAACTGCTTTATACGCCGACTGCCATGGTGATTGCCCAGGTGGTGCTGGTCACGCCGATTGTGGCAGCACTGGCCCGCCAGGTGATTGAAGACCTGCATGGTGAATATGATGAAATGCTGCGGGCGATGAATGCCAGCCGCTTGCAGACCATTGCCACGCTGATCGTGGATGCGCGTTACTCCCTGCTGACCAGCGCCCTGGCTGGGCTGGGCCGTGCCCTGGCTGAAGTGGGGGCGGTGATTATCGTGGGCGGCAATATTGCAAATGTGACCCGCGTGATGACTACCACGATTGCACTGGAAACTTCCAAGGGTGAACTGGCCCTGGCGTTGGGGCTGGGTGTCATATTGATTGCCTTGTCCATATTGATCAACGCCTCGCTGTTCCTGCTGAAACACAGCGCCCAGAAGAGGGCCTATGCTTAAGATCAACAGCGATTTTGAACTGCTTGCACCCTGCAGACCTTTCTCTGACTTTCTGCCAATCCGCTTCGACAATGCGCAATTGGCCTTCTCGGGTCGAGTGGTTTGCAATCGCCTGAACATACAGTTGGAGGCGGGTGGCATCACGGCCATCATGGGCCCCAACGGTGCCGGCAAAAGCCTGATTCTGCGCCTGATGGCAGGCTTGATTCCACCGGATGAAGGCCGCATTCATTATGGTGAAAGCAGGCAGCATCCCGCAGGGCAGATCGGTTTTGTATTCCAGCGCCCGGTGCTGCTGCGCCGCAGTGTGCAGGGCAACTTGTTGCATGCGCTGGCAATCGCAGGGTTTCCAAAAAGCCAGCGGGCCCATCGGGTAGGGGAACTGCTTGAATTGGGCGGCCTGCAGCATCTTGCAAAATCGCCTGCCAGAAAACTGTCAGGCGGAGAGCAGCAGCGCCTGACCCTGCTGCGTGCATTGGCTGCACGGCCCGGACTTGTTCTGCTGGATGAACCCAGCGCCAGCCTGGACCCCCAGGCCACCGCCCTGATTGAAAACATTGTGCTGCGCGCCAGCGCCTGTGGCGTGAAAGTGGTGGTGGTGACCCATGACCAGGGCCAGGCTGCGCGCTTGGCGGATGAGGTGATTTTTGTGCACCGGGGCAAGGCAAGCCCGGCCCAGCCAGTGAAGAAATTTTTAAGCGCACCCGCCAGCCGGCATGCAAAAGCCTACCTGGCTGGTGAGTTACTGATTGATTGACAGGCAGTGCAGGACACGTACATGAGCATCAAAAATACAAAAAACACCAGGCGCAAGACCACCGCGGTGCTCTTGCTCAGCCTGATGGCTGGTCTTCCTGCAGCAGCACAGGCTTCCGACAGGTTCATCATCCTGCAGTCCACCACGTCCACCCAGAATTCAGGACTGTTTGACCACCTGCTGCCCGTATTCAAGGCTGAAACCGGCATTGAAGTGCGTGTGATTGCTGTAGGCACAGGGCAGGCGCTGAAGAATGCACAGAACTGCGATGGAGATGTGGTGCTGGTGCATGCCAAGGCAGCCGAGGAAAAATTCGTGGCGGATGGCTACGGTCTGAAGCGCACCGACGTGATGTACAACGACTTCATCATGGTGGGTCCGGGCAACGATCCTGCTGGCGTGGCCGGCAGCAGGGATGCGGTCAAGTCTATGAAAAAAATTGCGGAGAAAAATGCCCTGTTTGCTTCCCGCGGGGATGACAGTGGTACCCACAAAAAAGAACAGGAACTTTGGAAAGCTGCGAATGTGGATGTGAAATCAGCCAGCGGCAAGTGGTATCGTGAAACCGGTTCCGGCATGGGTGCCACATTGAACATCGGCGTGGGCATGGGTGCTTATGTGCTGGCCGACCGCGCCAGCTGGATTGCATTTGGCAACAAGGGTAATTTCAAAACAGTCGTGGAGGGTGACCCAGCCCTGTTCAACCAGTACGGCGTGATTGCGGTGAATCCAGCCAAGTGTCCGAATGTGAAGAGTGGACTGGGCAACACTTTCGTGAACTGGATTCTGTCACCCAAGGGCCAGGCCACGATTGCAGGCTACAGGCAGAACGGGCAGTCGCTGTTTTTCCCGAATGCGCCGAAGCCTTGAGTTCAGAATCCCTTGCTTGTTTCGCACCAAGTGGATCGACTTCCCGAGCACCTCGAGAAGTTACTTTATTCGTCTTGTAACCAGACCATAAAAAGACTATATTCGGTTTGGAAGAAATTTGTTCAGGGTTTGGAAAATTGCCATGCGCTATTCATCACAAGTAAAACCGATCAGTTATCTGAAAGCCAATGCTGCGGAGGTTCTGGCGCAACTTACCGAGCAGCGGGAACCGATGATCATTACCCAGAACGGGGAAGCGAAGGCTGTTCTGCAGGATGTCGCTTCGTTCGAGGAAACCCAGGAAACCCTGGCACTGCTTAAAATCCTGGCCTTGGGCAATCAGGACATGGCCGCTGGTAAAACAAAACCCGTTGCGGATGTTGTCGCCCGTCTGCGAGCCAAGCGAAATTCAGCCTGATGGCAGGCAAGCCTGCCAATTTCGAAGTTTTGCTGACTGCGGGTGCAGAGCAGGACCTTGAAGCCATTCACGACTACATTTCCGAGTTTGACTGCTTTGCCAATGCCGACCATGTGCTGGATGGATTGATGGCCGCAGTAAACAGCCTGTCTAAACTTCCGGAACGCGGAAGCTGCCCAAGAGAACTGATCAGTCTCGGTATCAAAGAATATCGCCAGACCTTTTTTAAGCCCTACCGCGTGATCTACCGTGTGATCGGCAGCCAGGTGGTCATATACCTGATCACCGACGGGCGCCGTGACATGCAATCCGTGCTTGCACGCCGCCTTTTGGGTTCCTGAAAAATCACTGGAGAACGATTGCCTGGCTCATTCAGCCATTCCACACCACCTTGCCCAGCCCCGTGATGTCATAGCCGGCAAACTGCGAGGCCTTGTTTTTGAACACTTCCGTGCCCGTGAAGGCCAGCAGGCTTTGAAACGGCTTTTCAAACCAGGCCTTGCGGCACACCAGCAAATCAAACTGCTCCACGCGGGTGGGCACGAAGCCCAAGCCATATTGCGCAGCCAGCGCCTGCAAACCGGGGGCTGCATCTGCAATGCCGCTGGCCACAGCAGCAATGGTTTCATTTTCCGTGCGGCAGGTTTCAGTCACTGCCAGGTCGGCCAGCTGCATTTCATGCTGAGCCAACAGCAGTTCAAACAGCATCATGCCGCCTGCCCCTGGCTGGCGGGTGGCAACCTTTCTTTTTTTCAGATCAGCCAGCTTCGAAATTTTCAAGGGATTGTCCCTGGCCACCACCAGCCCCTGCTGCCTGCTGGCCCATCGCACCAGCACGCAATTGTTTTTTGCAAACCTGTTTTGCACCGCATGCAGGTTCCATTCATCTGCCTGGGAATTCGGAATGTGCAAACCTGTAGCGGCCACTTTGTTGCTTTCAAAAAGGTCAAGTCCACCCTGGCTGCCGTCAAACTGCATGGCCAGGCCGCAGGCGGACTCCCGTATGGCCCATTCCAGCAGCGGGTCGTGGCTGCCTGCAATCACCTTGGCACGCTCTTCCTTCGCACCACCAGCCTGCAGCTTTTCACCGGTGCGTATCCAGTGCATCAGTTCTGCTTTTGGAAACAGCAGCTTGCCCGTGGCTTTCACGCAGGGTATTTCCTGCGCACTCACCAGGTCGTACAGCTTGCGCTCCTTGATGCGCAGCAGGTCTGCCACTTCCTTTGTGGTCAGGAATTCATTGTTGGTGTTCTCGCTCATGAATGGGCAGATTGTCCTTCCGCTTCAATATTGGCACTCGGTGCTGATGCATCCGAATTGGTACCCAGGAACCGGCGCAGGTCTTCAATCACCAGGTACAGGCAGGGCACCAGCACCAGGGTGATGGCGGTGGCGAAGAGTATGCCGTAGCCCAGTGAAATCGCCATAGGGATGATGAATTTCGCCTGCCGGCTGGTTTCAAAAATCATCGGGGCCAGGCCGCCGAACGTGGTCACAGTGGTCAGCATGATGGGCCGGAAACGCCGCACGCCGGATACACAGATGGCTTCATGCGGGCTCATGCCTTCCCGCACTTTCTCATTCGCATAGTCCACCATCACCAATGAGTCATTCACCACCACGCCAGCCAGCGCAAGAATACCCATCATCGACACGATGCTCAGGCTGTAGCCCATCATCATGTGGCCCAGTACGGCACCAAATATTCCAAATGGAATGGCCAGCATCACGATGAAAGGCTGAAGGTAGCTTTTGAAAGGGATGGCCAGCAGCACATAGATCATCAGCAGAGCAATCATGAAGCCCTTCGCCAGTCCGCCTGTAGCCTCTGAGAAATCTTTTTGTCGACCGGCAAAGCTGTAGCTCAAGCCAGGGTAGTCTGCCATCAGCTTCGGCATCAGCTCCGCTTCAGTGGCCTTCTGGATTTGCTGGGCCTGCTTGCGGGGTGTCACATTGGCAGTGACGGAAATAATGCGTCGACCGTCCCTTCTCGTGATGTTGGCCACTGCCCGTGTGTCATCAAATTCCACGATGGAGTGCAGGGGAACCAGGGTGCCCTGTGGCGTGCGAATCAGCAAGTCCCGCACATCAGTCTGTGCCGAACGTTCGTCTTCAGGCCGCATCACCAGCACCTTGATTTCATTCCTGCCGCGTTGCTGGCGCAGCGCCTCGGCGCCAAAGAAAGCAGCACGCACCTGCCGGCCAATTTCATTGGAACTCAGGCCCAGCCTGCGCGCCTCTTCTTTCAGGGTGAAGCTGAACTGGTCTTTCCCATTCTGGAAGCCATCATCCACTTCCGACACCATCGCATAGTTTGTCAGCTCGCGCGCAAGCGCCTCGCTGGCCTGCCGGAGTGTGTCCACGTCCCGGTGGCTGAGTTGAACGGTGAACGCGGGCCCTGCACCAGGGCCGCCGGAATCGGATGCAAACCGCAGTGTTTCAACACCCGGAATGGCTCCCAGCTCCTTTTTCCAGGCTTGAGTGAACTCCGCAGTGGGCACAGGTCGCACGCCGGGCGGGGTCAGGTAGGTTTTCACGGTGATGTTATTTTCATTCACACTGGCGTAAATGCCCGTGCTTTGCTGTTCGCCTCCGGTGGCCTTTACCGTGGCCTGGGCTGCAGCCACCAGCTTGTCACGCAC
>DASUDJ010000077.1:0-3087 GCA_036275635.1 Limnobacter sp.
AAATCCCGCCGGGCCAGGTCGTCTTCCAGGCGCACCGTGGGGTCGGCATGAAAGGTGAAGCCCTTGTAGCCGTGGCCACTTTTCCGCTCCGTGCGCGCCAGTGCATATTCCTCCTGGGTTTCCGGATGAAGGAATACGGGAAAATCTGCACCCACGGGCCTGAAACCGGCAGCCAGCATGTGGTCTACAGTGGCGCCCACCACCACCCAGTCCCTGTCGATGGACGGAATGCCCAGCAACTCATCACGCACAGCCCCACCCACTACATACACCTGCACGGTGTTCGGCAGTGATGCAAACAGGGGGTCAGGCTTGAAGCCCTGCAGCTGGGGAACTGCAGGCAATGTGAGCGGTGTGGACATGAAAGGCAGAAGAAATTCGGTTGCCCAAGATTACCACTGAAACCGGCATCGGGACTGCACGTAAAACCTGCAGTGATTCATCCACCTGCCGGGATGACAATGCGACCGCGATCATGGGCCCGGTCATAGTTGATGGACGGCCCAACAGGCACCACCCGGGACGGGTTGATCATGTGGTGACTGAAGTAGTAGTGCCGCTTGATGTGATCGAAATCCACGGTAGACGACACACCTGTCCATTGGTACAACTCGCGCACATAATTCGAAATGTTCGGGAAGTCTTCCAACCGCTGGCGGTTGCACTTGAAGTGACCGTGATACACCGAATCAAAACGGATCAGGGTGGTGAACAGGCGCCAGTCGGCTTCAGTAATCTGTGCGCCCACCAGGTAGCGGTTGTTCTGCAGTATTTTTTCAACTGAATCGAGTGCCATGAACACATTGTTGTAGGCCTCTTCATAGGCGGCCTGTTCAGTGGCAAAACCCGTCCGGTACACGCCATTGTTGATGTTGTCATACACCAGGCCATTCACCCGTTCGATCATCTTGCGCAGGTGATCCGGGTAATAATCATCTTGATTGCCGGTGATTGAATTGAAAGCGGAGTTGAACATGCGGATGATTTCCGATGACTCATTGCTGACAATCCGGCCGGTGTGCTTGCACCACAGCACGGGCACGGTCACCCGGCCTGAATAATCGGCCTGGTGGCGGGTGTACACCTGGTGCAGGAATTCGCTGTTGAACAGGGCATCGCCCGTGCTGCCGGCCTCGGTGTTGAATGTCCAGCCCTGGCTCAGCATGTCGGGGCTGACCACGGACACACTGATGTGGGCTTCCAGTTTTTTCAGCTTCCGGAAAATCAGCGTGCGGTGCGCCCAGGGGCAGGCCAGGGACACATACAGGTGATAACGGCCGCTTTCTGCCTTGAAGCCGGCATCGCCCGTGGGCCCCACACTGCCATCTTCAGTAATCCAGTTGCGCAGTTTTGCGCTTTCACGCTGGAATTTTCCGCCAGTGGCTGATGTGTCATACCACTGGTCATGCCACTGCCCATCAATCAACAAACCCATTCTGAAACCTTTTGCGTTGCACCATACAAGCCAACACTGTAACAAAGGCTGGGTCTAGAGTTGTTCAATATTCCTGAAAGTGTCGGCCACTTTTTCCCGAAGGGCCTGGCGCTGGGCCTCATCAAGCCTTGCAATATTCTTGGCCATCAGGCCGGTGCGCGGATTGGCGGACAGCATTTTTTCATGCTGATCCAGGAAGCCCCAGTACAGGGTGGTGAAGGGGCAGGCCTTGTCACCTGTTTTTTCAGCGGGCTTGTATTTGCAGCCGCTGCAGTAGTTGCTCATGCGGTTGATGTAAGCACCGGAGGCAATGTAGGGCTTGCTGGTGAATCGGCCACCATTTGCAAACAGGGCCATGCCTGCCACATTCGGCAGTTCAACCCATTCGACAGCATCCACATACACTGCCAGGAACCAGTCTTCGACCTGCTGGGGCACCAGGCCGGCCAGCAGTGCGAAATTGCCGATCACCATCAGCCGTTGAATGTGGTGGGCATAGCCATGGTCCATGGTCTGGCCGATGGAATCCCTGAGGCAGTTCATGTGGGTGTTGCCATTCCAGAACCATTTGGGTAAATCCACCTTGGCCAGCAGCGCATTGTCTTCACGCATTTTCGGCATGTCCAGCCAATACACGCCGCGCATGAATTCACGCCAACCCAGGATTTGCCGGATGAAACCTTCTGCACTGGCCACATCCACCTTGCCCTCTCGATAGGCAGCCTCTGCTTTCTGGATCACTTCCAGCGGATGCAGCAGGTGCAAGTTCAATGCACTTGATATCAGGGAATGCCAACCAAAGGGGGTGTTGGTCCACATGGCATCCTGGTAGGTGCCGAAGTTTTCAAACCGGTGTGCTATGAAGGTATCAAGCGCCTGCAGGGCTTGCTCCCGGGTAACCGGCCAGCGGAAATTCTCCAGTTTGCCTGGATGGTCAGGAAAACTCTTTTCCACCTCCGCGAACACCTCGCGTGTTATTTCATCAGGTTCAAAAAATGCAGGCTGCATGATATTCCCGGGCCCGCCCTTCGGAAATGCGCTTCGGTTATCGGCATCAAAATTCCACTTTCCGCCAGCAGGCTCTGCACCGTCCATCAGCACACGGGTTTTCTTGCGCATTTCACGGTAAAAGTATTCCATGCGCATTTGCTTGTAGCCGCTGGCCCATTTTGCAAATTCACCGCGGCTGCACAGGTAGTGGTTGTCTTCCAGCATGCGGAGCCTGGCTCCGGTTTTCCGGGCCATGTCCAGGAAATCCTGCTCAAGTCGCCATTCGCCCGCCTCTGCCATGTCCAGGCTTTCATAGCCATGCTGTTTGCAAAGCGCCGCCACTTCATCCACCAGGCTGTTGGAACCTGTGTCAGCCAGTTTTCGATAGTGGACCCTGTAACCAGCCTGCTGAAGCTTTTCGGAAAAATGGCGCATTGCACTGATAAACAACGCAATACGCACCTTGTGCACCCAGACCACGGTGGATTCACAGGCTGATTCCACCATCAGCACGTCGGCGGAGCCCGGCGGGTTGGCCAGCAGTGCCGGGTTGTTCATGTCCAGTTGGTCACCCAACACCACCACTGCCTTTTTGATACTGCTCATGCTTTCAGGTTCTGCCGTTTTTTGGAGCGGCCTTGCGACAGGCCTCGGAACAATAC
>DASUDJ010000078.1:0-3139 GCA_036275635.1 Limnobacter sp.
GGGCGTGTTCATTGCCACACCCAGTTGTAGGACACACTCAGGAAATTCAGTGTGGTGTTTGGAATCCTGTTGTCGGACAATTGTGCCCGGTTGCTTTTTTCAACCACATGCTGGAATTCCAGCTTGATGGAGTCCGAGGGGCTCAGGTTGTATTTACCGCCCACTGCGAATGAATACTGATCGTCAAAGTCGGATATGAAGCGACCATAGCTGCCATAAACAGCATGATTTGAAAACACCTTGCGGATCAGGGTGAGGTTTCCGCCATGTTCTTCGAACTTGGGCTCCTGGACGGCCACTGGGGTGCCAAATATCACGCCACTTGCAGAAGGTGAAAGCTCGGTCTGGCTGATTTCACCGCGGAGGGTGTAAGCATCCCAGGTGTATTCCGCACCCAGGTTGGTGAATCGGGCCGTGGTGTCGGCACGGCCATTCACAACCGGCAGACCGCGGAACTGCTTCACCTCGCGGAAAACCTCTGCCCCGTGGTGGGCAATCCGTATCCGGTAGTTGTCGCCGTCCACGCTCAGCACAAGGCCGTTGACGTCAAATGAGTTCAGTGGGAAGTCATCACGGAAGTCAGCCAGGCGCTGCACAATGTCCCGTTTGCCGGTGATGGCCTGTATTCCCCAGTAACGCCCGGCGGCATCTTCAAAATTGTAGTTGGCTGAAAACCCGTCAACGCCCAATACACCCGCGTTGTAATAGACCTCGGGGCTGAGGTTTGCAGGCACATAAGTGTGGCCCACATCCAGGTTTTCCGAGTCCAGGTAAAAATTAAGGCGCTGTCGACCCAGCTTGAAATGCCAGTTGTCGTTGGGTTTGTACTTGATGAAGGTCCACCGGTTGTCCAGTTCAACACCTTCATCACGGCGTTGCTTTGGCGCTACCACATACTGAACCGTGGCGCTCAATTGTTCATTCACCTGGACATCAAGCTGTCCACCGAGGATTGAATTGACCTTGAAGGTGCTGTCTTCACCAATGAAGCGCAGGTATTTCCGCTCATTGTCGCCCTGGGTTACCTGTATGGTTCCGAAACCGCTGAGGGAATAGTCAACCGCATGAGAAATGCCATGACCGATCATCAGCGCTGTGGCAACCAGGCTGAACTTGAGCAGTTTTAGGGGAAGGAGGGAAGTAGTGAACCGCACGCTGCCAACTCGATTCTTCACACGTTCTTTTTGCGTGTATGGATGGTGGCCGAGGACAGAATCGAACTGCCGACACAAGGATTTTCAATCCTCTGCTCTACCGACTGAGCTACTCGGCCACGCGTTTTCGGTGGTATTCATCACCGAAGCCCGCAAGTTTATCCGAAACTTTCTGCCAGCGCAAACAACAATTGCAAAATCGCGGTAGCATGTTTGTAAATTCATTCCAATTGCAGGCCACAGCCATGAGCAACCTGAATCCTGTTCCCCTGAAAGACGCTGCCGCACAGGATGTCGCAGTGATTGGCTGCGGTGTGGTGGGCTTGGCGGCAGCGCTGGTGCTGGCCAGTTCGGGCTTTCGTGTCACCGTGGTGGGCAGTCGGCCACCGCCCTTTCAGGCCAGCCCTGAGCAGCGCTTTGATCCCCGGGTGTTCGCACTTTCCCATCGCAGCCAGCGGGTACTTGACCGCCTGCGGGTGTGGGACAACATTCCCAGTGAGCGGGTGCAGCCAGTCACCGACATGCAGGTGTGGGGGGATGCGGGTGGTGATGCACAGGGTCATGTGCGCTTCAATGCCAGTGACACCGGGGTGGATTACCTCACCTGGATCATCGAGCAAAGTTGCCTGTTTGATGTGCTGTTTGCAGCCATGCGCTACCAGCCCGGAATTGAATGGCTGGACGCCCGGGTGGAGGGACTTTCCCGTGAGAAAGATGTCTGGGCGGTGGTCACCAACCTGAAAACAGTGCGGGTGCCCTTGCTGATTGCTGCGGATGGCGCCCAAAGCCAGACACGCAGGCAGGCGGGTCTTGATTTTGAACTGGACTCCTACAGCGCTGAAGGCGTTGTCAGCACCTTTTCAATTGAAAAGCCACATCATGGGGCGGCCAGGCAGTGGTTTGATGGCAATTCCATACTGGCCATGCTGCCGCTGCCTGGGCCGAATGTATCCATGGTCTGGTCCATGCCGCTGTCGCAGTCGCAGGCCCTAATGCAGTTGGGGCCGCAGGAACTGGTTGCCCGCGTGGGTGCGGCATCCGGCGGGGCTGTCCAGGAAGCATATGGCCGGCTGACCCCGATTGGCTCAACCCATGCCTTTCCCCTGAAGCACGGTGTGGCGCCAGTGTGGTTCGACAATGGCGTGGTGCTGATGGGCGATGCAGCCCATGTCATTCACCCATTGGCAGGGCAGGGCCTGAACCTTGGCCTGGAAGATGCCGCTGAACTGGCCAATCTGCTGGCTTCCCGCAAGCGTCTCCTGGCAGTGCAGCGCCTGGGCCTGGCTGATGAACAGTTGTGGCGCGCGTGGGAACGGCGGCGGAAGGCGGCCTGCACACCGGTTCATATCCTGACGGATGGTCTGCACACCCTGTTCAGGCTTGATGTTCCAGGTGCAGCCTGGGTTCGGAACAAGGGCATGCAAGTGGTTAACCAACTGCCCATGCTGAAACGCTGGCTTTCGCAGCAGGCCATGCGATGATGGCCCCTGCCTGCGCAGTTGAAAACACGCCAAATGAACAAATTGCAGTTTGCCCAGTCTTAAATTCACTCACCACTTTTACCCCGGCACATGAAACTGAACTTTCCCGCAATCCTGAAGAACCGAACCCGTGCTTTGACGCTCTCGATGGCGCTTGCTTCAGTTGGTCTCATTACCGCTTTTCAAATGGTCCAGCCAGTTGAGGCTGCGGCCACCAAGCAACAGGTAGACCGCATAACTGCTGCAGTGAATGAATCGCTGGGTGCCTCCGGTGTGAAAGTGCTGTCAGTGACTGATGTGGAGTTCATTTCTGGGCTGTTTGAAGTGGTGGTAAACCACAATGGCACCAAGAAGATCATTTATACAAACGCCAGCGGCAGTCATTTCATACTGGGCGAACTGCTGGAGGGCAAGTCCATGCAGAACCTGACTGAAGCTCGGTTGGACAAACTGAATGCCATCAACTTTGAAAAAGACCTTCCCTTGGCCCTGGCCCTGAAAACC
>DASUDJ010000079.1:0-3743 GCA_036275635.1 Limnobacter sp.
CAGGGAATGACAGGCGCCTGCCTGTTGAGCGCAAGAACCGCACTGCAATTGGGCTGCGGTCGGGTGGCACTCAGCCTGCTGAGTGAGGCTGACATGCACCTGCCGGATATCCAGCGCCAGGGGCAGGTACCTTTGCTTGACCTTGTTTTCCCGGAAATCATGAACAAGCCGCTTGAACTGAACCTGGACTTTGCCGACACGGCAATTGTAGGACCCGGGCTGGGCCAAGGCGACGAGGCGCTGCAATGGTTGTATTCCGTGCTGAAGAACAACAAGGGCCTGGACATGGTGTGGGATGCGGATGCGCTGAATTTGCTGGCTGCAAACCCGCAACTGCGCGCGGGCCTGAAAAACTACCGTGAACAACACCCGGACAAGGCGCTGGTGCTGACTCCACACCCCCTGGAAGCAGCAAGACTGCTGCAAACCACCACTGAGCTGATCCAGGATAGGCGACTGGAGACTGCGCGTGAAATTTCTGACCTGTTTGACTGCACGGTGGTGTTGAAAGGGGCAGGCACGGTGGTGTGCAACACGGCTGGAGCAGAAATCAACCTGACTGGAGGCCCAGCACTGGGGACAGCAGGTAGCGGTGATGTATTGGCTGGCGCGATTGGCGCCATGATGGGCCAAGGCCTGAACGGATTCGATGCAGCTGCTTTTGCCGTTTATCTGCATGGACTGGCGGTGGGGCCTACAGGCGCACATGGGCGCCTGCATGTTTCACATGCCAGCGAAATCGCGCAGCGCATGAAATATTGTTTAAACAGTCTCCTGGACAAGGGAACCTGCAGCAATCAATAACTGGCGGGAACAACGGGCAGCCAGCTTTTCATCATGGGTGACCAGCACCAGGGTGGTACCTGATTCATTCTGAAGATCGAACATCAGATCAATGATTCGCTGGCCGGTCGCGAAGTCAAGGCTGCCAGTTGGCTCATCTGCAAACACAATACTGGGCTTGCGCACGAAAGCCCGTGCAAGCGCCACCCGCTGCTGCTCTCCACCCGAGAGGGTTTTCGGTGTGTGATGAAGCCTGTCACCCAACCCCACCCTTTCCAGCATCAGCCGACTGGCCTTTTCCCGATCAGGCATGGTGGTCAGTTCTGTAGCCAGCAAGACATTCTCAAGCGCAGAAAGGTGGTCAAGCAGTTGGAACGACTGAAACACAAAGCCCACATGAGCTGCTCGCAAGGCTGCGCGCCTGTCCTCATTCAGCTGCGTCAGATCCTGCCCCAGAAAACGCACTGCGCCACCGCTGGGGGTGTCCAGTCCAGCCAGCATGCCCAGCAGCGTGGATTTGCCCGAACCCGACGCCCCCACGATGGCAACCGCCTCGCCCTGATTTATAGTGAAAGAAATATTGTCCAGGATGGACAGGCGGTTCACACCGTCCTGGACCTGCTGGTTCAAACCATCGACTTCAAGGATTGCACGACTCATGTTTGCCTTTACTGCCAGATTGATGAATGTTGCCTGGGCCTTTGGCCTGTTGGCATTTGGAATGACCACCAGTGTATCCAGCTTTGCAGCACCTGCTGGCAAGGACTGCAAAATACTGGTGATGGGTGACAGCCTTTCCGCCGCTTACGGCCTTCCCAGGGAGCAAGGCTGGGTTGCACTGATGGAGACCCGTTTGGCGCAAAAGTTCCCGCATTGCCGTGTGATCAATGCCTCGGTTTCGGGTGAAACAACTGCGGGTGGAAAAACCCGCTTGCCAGCCTTGCTGAAACAGCACCAACCCACTCACATGATTCTCGAACTTGGAGCGAATGATGCACTGCGCGGGCTTTCACTGGACACCATGCGGGACAACCTGACCAACATGCTTGTAGAAGCCAGGCGGAATCAGACCCAAAGCGTATTAATCGGCATGCAGATACCTTCGAATTACGGTGCAACCTATGCACGACGTTTTGGTGACACCTTTTCAGAACTGGCCCGAAAACAGAAAGTGCCGCTTGTGCCATTCATGCTGGAAGGCTTTGCACTGGACCCAGCTTCATTTCTGGCTGACGGCATTCATCCGAATGCAAGTGCTCAGCCAAAAATACTGGACAACATCTGGCCGGTGTTTTCTGCAACTTTGAAGTGAGAGTGGCGGAAGCGCATGTCCTCTTAGGTTAGCGAAAGCGCATACCCTCCTCCGTTTGCAAAAGCGCATACCCTCCTCCGTTTGCAAAAGCGCATACCCTCTTCCGCCAGAAAGCCTGTATTTCCCTTTTTGAAGTTCTCAGCACCACTCACCTCGCCCCGCAAAACAGCGCGGCGGGGCCTCGGTGTCGGCCTTGCGGCCGAACATGGGCTGTGAATTCAAACGGGCAGGCTTTCTTCAATGGCGGTGCGAGGGCAATGCCGCTTTCGCAAACCTGGGCAGCACCTGCGACTTGCGACTTGCGACTTGCGACTTGCGATTTGCGATTTGCGATTTGGGGGGGCAACGTTGCTTTCACTGTGCCTTGGTGGGGACCTTCGCTTTCCAATCCGGTGGTGGTTGAGCCACCGTTCTTTAACGCGCGCGAGTTGCATCTTGCGAAGGGTTGGGGTGCCTGTTCAGGCTGCCGAGTTCAGGCAAGGCTTCCCGGATGATTCGCAGCGAGGGGCGCTTGCGCCAGCAAGCGATGCAAAGGCGCTTTAGCGCTTTGCATGACCCAAGCCAGAATCAGCAATCCGGGAATCAAAGCCTTGCCAAGGCAGGCTGAACGGACAGCCCAACACAACAACAAGATGCCCTACGAAAGCCTTGCCAAGGCAGACCTGAACAGGCACCCCAACACAACAACAAGATGCCCTACGAAAACCTTGCCAAGGCAGGCTGAACGGACACCCCAACACAACAACAAGATGCCAACGAAAGCCTCATCTTCCCACCGGCCGCTTGGCCAACTTGCGCTGCAGGGTGCGCCTGTGCATGTTCAAGGCCCTTGCTGTGGCGGACACATTGCCGTCATGCTCTGCCAGGACCCGCTGGATGTGTTCCCATTCAAGCCTGGAGACTGACATGGGCTGGAAATCACCGGAACCGCCTTCTTCCCCAGTGGTAGCGGACTCGGCAAGGTCTTCATCCAATGCGCGCAGCACTGCATTGCTGTCGGCTGGCTTGGCCAGGTAATTGTCGGCACCCAGCTTGATGGCCTGAACGGTGGTGGCAATGCTGGCATAGCCAGTCAACACAAGGATGCTGGCTTGGGGCTGCAAAGTCCGCAAAGTGGTCAGCAGTTGCAGGCCGGACTGTTCACCCAGGTTCAGGTCGAGGGTGATGTCGGTGAATTGCTTTTGCTGTGCAGCTTCCATGGCCTGATGCCGGTCCAGGGCCACGTGGGTTTGAATCTGCTTGCGATTGAATGAGCGGGCCAGTGTGTGGGCAAACACCTCATCATCATCAACAATCAGGATGTAGCGGCTCATGCGGGCTGCACCGGCAGGATCAGGGTGGCGCTGACGCCCTGAGCCAGGTTATGCAAGCCGAGGCTGCCCCCTTCGCGCTCCAGCAGGTTGGTCAGCAGGAAAAGGCCCATGCCCTGCCCATGGGCCTGGACCAGTTGCCGACCCAGTCTTGGCAGCAGGTCAGGATGAATGCCAAGGCCCGCATCGGTGACCTGCAGGACAAGCTGCCTGGCATTCCAATGCAGCCCGACCTGCAGGGCAGAGGCCACACCGGCACGCAACTGGCTTTGGGTGGCATTGTCCAGCAGCGTGACCAGGCCGAGGTCGAGCAGATCCTTACGGGCAAGAACGGTTTC
>DASUDJ010000080.1:0-8114 GCA_036275635.1 Limnobacter sp.
AGCACCCGCGCCGAATGACACACCCATGGCGGCGGTGCAGGTTTTTTTCACGGCACTGTTCAGCGACTCCGGGTGGCGCAATGAATTCAAGACCACCGGGTCGGTGACTTCCACTTCATCCATTTTTACGTGGAACTGGGCGAAGTTCACGCCGCCGCGCACCAGCTGGTTGGCATCACGGTACAGGGTGAGTGCACGCGCCAGTTGCTTGCTGCCATTAATCTCAACAGCCTTCAGTTCATCCGTGGCGCCACCACGCTCTGCAAATGGCTTGCTCTTGAAAAAGATATTGGGGCTGCTGTCCCCTTCATCAGTTTGGGCAAATGCGGCCACGAAGGTGTCGCGCCCAGCAGGCCCTTCATAGCGGGTGCCCATCAGCTTTTCGAAAGCCAGTGCAGCCCAACCCTTGTTGTCGCTTGATACAAGTGGATTGGTGTTGCCCGTGGTGGTGGGGTGCACACCAAACCAGTTGATCTGCCCGATTGGTGTGCCATCAGCCCGGCGCAGTTTCAGCAGTGCCATTTCCTTGTTCACATTCTGGCTTTCACCTCGCTTGTTCAGGTACCTGTTGCGTTCTTCCTGCGGGTTCTGGTCATAGGCAACTACAGAGCGGTTCACATTGGCATTCAGCAATTCGCCATTGTTGACAAGAATGCGGCCGGGCTCGGGATTGGCCTGCAGGTTGGCATGTGCACGGCGAATGGCTTCCACAATGCCGTCCACGATGAAGTTGTACACCTCTTCGTCATGACCCAGGCGGAAAGCATTGAATGCAGCAAAATGGGCATAGCCACCGGGCCCGGCATGGGTGTGGGTGGCATTCAGCATGATGTTCTGTTCATTGTAAAACTTCGCCAGTTCAGCGTCCGCTGCAACCCGGTTCAACACACCCTGCCGCACGGCATGGAAAATCATGCCCAGGTCGTTCACCACGTAGACCACCCGCTTGCCGTTGCATGGCGAGCCAATTACATACGCCCTGGAAAACTGGCGGGTGTGCAGGCCAAGGCTGGCATGGGTGGGGCTTTCATAGCCCATCATCACCGAGCCTGCAGCAGGGCCGGTGATGTCCACGATGCCGGTGCCCATTGTGAATGCAGTGTTGTTTCTGCAGGCCCCGCTGTTCAAGCCGCTACTGGGTTGAATGTTGCTGTTGGGCGTGCTGGCAGGTTTCAGTGAGGGGCTGTCCTGTCCCTCACCAATCAGCAGGTTCGGGTCGGTGAGTGCGCACTGCAGGGCGGTGGTGTTGGGGAATTCACTGCTTGAAGCGGATTCATTACTGCCGGTGCGGCCGGTTGCCTGGCTGGTGGTGCTTGATTCGCCAAGGCATGCAGCCAGTGCGAGTGCGGTCAGTAACACCGCGGCAAGGCGGGCCTTGCGGTAAGAAATTGATTTCATTGTTGGACTGCTCTGTTGATGTGTCTCCTTGCCTTCTTACTTCAAGCACATCCATCACAGATTCAGCCCGCCGCACTGGTGCAGGTGCGATCCCGCAGCTATGTCATGTAAGCGACACTGGTCGCTTTCACACCTCGGCCCGTTTGCGAAGCAGTTTGATATGAACGCCGCATTGAATGCGGCGCTGCCAGCGGAAAAAAAGAGGACGTGATCAGAAACCGTTGTTGATCAGCACTTCAGACAGATCAAGCTGGCCAGGCTTGGGCCATGGCGCTTTTGTTCCCTTGCCAATTGCCACCATGGGGCCCATCACATGGTCTTCAGGCAGCCTGATGAGTTTGGCCACTGCCTCGATATCGAAGCCGATCATTGGGCATGAGTCCAGCCCAATGCCCTTGGCTGCCAGCATCAGGGTTTGCATGGCCATGCCGATGGAGCGTTGGGCTTCATCCCGCTGCAGCCATTCACGGCCTTCATGGAAAGGCCCCATCCATCCCACCAGCAGGTCGGCGACTTCTTTCGGGGCGTGTTGCCAGTATCGGGCGGGGCTTTTTGCCCAGGCCTTGGTGTCTGCAGTCATGATGACCAGCAAGGATGCATCCGTAATTTGAGCCTGGTCGTTGCCCAGTTTGCGGATTTCCTGGCGTAGCGCCTTATCGCGCACGACCACGAAGCGCCAGTGCTGGATATTGAAACTGGTGGGTGCCTGGATGGCCGCTTCAAACAGCTTCTTTTCATCTTCTGTGGAAATGATGTGTTCCGAATCAAAGGCCTTGATTGCCCGCCGTTGGTAGATTGCGTCGAATAATTCCATTACTGCTCCAGTGTGTTGCATTCAGTTCTGCAATAAGAAAAGCCGGAGCCCAACAGGCTCCGGCTTTCAGTCTACCTTCAAAAAATGAAGGCTTATCGACCAGGTCAGCCTGACTGGCCAACCCGCTTGGTCGTATTACTTGGCCAGGCGGCGGCCCTGTGACACGGCGTAGCTGCCTGCACGTGCAGCCAGCAGGGGGTCATCAGAACCTTCAATACCGGCTGGCAGAACCAGTGGGTTGAAGTTGATGCCATCGCAGGAAGCCTTGTCAGTCACAGCAGTGACCTTCAGGCGACCGGCAACAACCTGCTTGCGGCTGTCAGGCCAGGCCACGGTGGCGTTGTCGGTGGGGTCACCGGCTTCAGCCAGCTGCAGCACAAAGTCGAATTCCACTGGAATCTGGGACACACGGCCTTTCAGTTCGTCTTCCAGGAACACCTTGGAGTAGGTGGCCAGCTTGTCGTTGTCGATGAATTCCTGGCCTGTTACTGGTACGAACATCCACTTGGCGAACTGGGTTTTGCCAGCCGCGTTTGTGAACTTGAATGCATGGGTGCTCCAGTAGTTCACGGCTGCATAGCTTGCAGGAACACCAGTCTTGGCCAACCAGTCTGCCTGGGGCTTGAAGTCGGGGAACTTGGCTGCGGCTGCTGCAATTTTCGCCGGGTCAGGCTTCTTGGTGGCTGGGTCTGGCTTGCGTGCTTCCAGGAAGGCCAGCATGCCGTCGGGTGTTGAAGAGGTGAAGAATGGCGCTGAAATATTGGCCATCAACCACTGCTCGCCTTTTGGCAGGTCGAACTGGGCAGACAGGCCACGGACTGTCTTGCCGTTTTCCGGTGCATTTGGATTGCCACCGCCCACAGAGAAGCGCAGGGTCACGGGAACTGGCTTGCCGGAAAAGGCAGAGGCCTTGGAAATTGCAGCACCCGCCTTGGTACCAGTGAACGTGCCAGCCGCGCACACGCCGCGCGCACCTGAACGGCGCATGCCAGCATGGGTACCGAATACGCCTTCCAGGCCATCCACCAGGTTCACCGCATTGGCCGGTTCACTGGGAATTGCGGTCTGCGCCACCGCTGCCTGACTTCCAAAAGCAGCCATGGCGGCCACTACAGACAAACCAATCAGATTTTTCATTGTTCTGCATCCTTCTCGTTGAGACATTTTTCACCCGACCGAAAACTCGGTCACCTTACTTTATAGGTACTTACTACCCCAGAGAAGCAGGCTGGATGCAGAACAAATCAAATTTTCTTTCGCAGTTGACCTCAGGCTGAAGGCAGCATGTTGCGGATCACGGATTCAGCCACCGCCTGGTTCATGTAGCGCGGTACTGCATAGGTGAAGCGCGCCTCGGCAATGGCCGACTTTGCAACTGCCGGAATGTCAGCCGCTTTCAGGGCAGCCAGTTGCGTGGGAATGCCGAACTTCTCGTTCATTTCACGAATGCGGGCAATGAAGGCACGCGCCAGGTGCACATCATCTGCGCCTTTCTCACCAATGCCACAGGCACGGGCCAGGATGGCCAAGCGGTCAGCACAGTTGGGCAGGGAGTAGTCCAGCACGTGTGGCATCACGATGGCATTGGCCAGGCCATGGGGCGTGTGGTACAGGGCACCAAATTTGTGGGCAATGCCATGCACATAACCCACGCCAGCCTGGGTGAAGGCAATGCCAGCCAGGTGGGAGGCGCGGGCCATGCGTTGGCGGGCCTCGAGATTGCTGCCATCGGCCACTGCGGTTTCCAGGTATTTCATGACCAGTTGAGTGGCCTCCAGGGCCTTCTCATCTGTTTTTTTCATGGCATTGCGGGAAACGAATGATTCAACCGCATGGGTCAGCGCATCCATGCCGGTGGCTGCGGTGATGTGGGGGGGCAGGCCTGTCATCAGTGCGCCGTCCAGTGCTGCTGCGCGGGGCATCAGGCGCAGGTCCATTGCCGCCACCTTGCGCTTGTTGGCTGTGTCGCTGACCACGGCTGCGATGGTGACCTCAGACCCGGTGCCTGCCGTGGTGGGCACTGCATAAAGGGGCAGCATGCCCTTGTGTACCCGAAGAAGGCCAGTCAGCTTCACCACTGGCTTGTTGTTCTTTGCCCGTGCGCTGATCATTTTTGCAGCGTCAATCGGGCTGCCTCCACCCACCGCCAGCACGGCCATGCAGCCGTTTTCCATCAGCATGCGGTAACCGGCTTCAATCTGCTCCACCGTGGGGTTGGGCTCCACGCCGTCGTAAATCACGTATTTCACGCCTTGGGTTTCAAGTTCGGCCTTCATGCGGTCGAGCACGCCCAGTTTCACCAGCACAGCATCGGTCACCAGCAGCACATTGCGATGGCCTTCAGCCGCCATGTGGCGTATCAGCTCCAGGGATGAATCACGGCCTTCAAACATGCGGGGCCATTTGAACGGCATCAGGGCAGTGACCACCTTGAAGATGGCCATGTAAATGCGCAGAACCAGCACTTCGAGTGCATGCAACATTGAGTGTCTCCGGACTTTTTATAATGGGGTTAACATTTGTTATCCCATTGTACAAACAGAGCGCCGGTTTGATGCCGAGGAAATATTCAACTTTTGAAGCAGCTCGGGAAAATTTCACGAGCCGGTTGCGGCATGCTGTGCGCACTTTAAACAGAACATGTCAGAGACCTTTTTCATGAAGCACCGCCGTACCCAACTGATGATTGCCCTTGCTGCCATGGGCTTTGCCGCGCCCGCGTGGGCCCAGGCTGAAAAACTGGATGATTTCGTGGTTTCCGCCACCCGCGAAGCCCGTGACCCATTTGAAGTGCCTGCTTCTGTGGACAAGGTGAATGCCGACACCCTGGAGAAGGCTGCCAGTTTCCAGGTGAACCTGTCGGAAACCCTGACCCGTGTGCCCGGGCTGGTCATCAATAACCGCAACAATTTCGCGCAGGACCTGCAGATTTCCATCCGTGGCTTTGGTGCCCGGTCCACCTCCGGTGTAAGGGGAGTGCGCCTGTTTTCAGACGGCATACCCGCTACCATGCCGGATGGTTCCGGCCAGATTTCCCACTTCAGCCTCAGTTCAACTGAGTCGATCGAGGTGCTGCGCGGGCCATTTTCTTCGCTGTACGGCAATTCCTCGGGTGGCGTCATCTTGCTGACAACTGAAAACCCGCGGGTGGGTACAGAGCTGGAACTGAACCAGGTGTTCGGAACGGATGACACCCGTCGGACTGGTGTGAAGCTGAACAAGGGCAATGAGCAGGTGGGCATCGTGATGGATGCCTCTACTTTCCGCACCGATGGCTACCGCGACCACAGCAAGGCCCGCCGCGACAATTTCAACAGCAAGATGGTGTGGAATTTAAGCCCCGACACGCGCCTGAGCTGGGTGCTGAATTATGTGGACATTCCGCTGGCGCAAGACCCTGTGGGGCTGACAGCAGCCCAATTGGCTGCCAACCGTAAACAGGCGGGTACGAATGCGGTCTTGAGAAACTCGAACAAGACGGTTGAGCAGAGCCAGACAGGCGTGGTGCTGGAACATCGATTCAATCAGACAACCAACATCACATTAAGCCCCTACTATGGCGATCGGAAAGTGCGGCAGGTGCTGGCAAGCGGTACCGTCATTGATCTCAAGAACGAATACAGCGGGGCCGACCTGAGAATTGGTCATCAGACCAGCCTTCTTGAAAAGCCGTTGTTCCTGAACGCGGGTTTGACTGTCGGAGAACTGGACCAGGCCCGCCTGGGCTTTCCTTCTGAGACAGCGGCCCGGAACAGGGATGAGGCCAACACGGCCAGCCAGTTTGACCAGTATATCCAGGCAGAATATTTCCTGACCGACAGGCTGAGCCTGTTGACCGGTGTGCGCAACTCCTCGATTGAAATCGATTCACGCGACCAGTTCGTGAGCAACGGCGACGGCAGCGGCAGCAGGAAGCATGACGAGCTGACAGCAAATGTGGGCTTCACCTACCGCCTGCAGCCCAATGTCAGCACCTACATTTCATATGGTGAAGGGTTCGAAACCCCCACTCTGCTGGAAACAGCCTACATTCCACCCACTGTCCTCAGCTTCAATTCACAGCTTGAGCCTGCAAAGAGCCAGCAACTGGAAGTTGGCTTCAAGGGGAAGTTCCAGGCGACCCGGGTGAATGCAGCCTTGTATACAGTGGATACAGAAAATGAGATTGTGGTGGACACCACCAGCAGTGGTGTTTCTTCATTCAAGAATGCGGGTGCAACCAGCAGGATAGGTGCAGAACTGGCCCTTGAACATGCCTTCAACCAGCAATGGCGAGCGTATGGTGCACTGAACCTGATACGCGCCACCTACGACAACCGCTTCACAAGCCAGATCAACGGTTCGCCCGTGTCTGTGCCTGCCGGCAACAGCCTGCCCAGCATTCCGAAAAAAACCTTCTTTGGTGAACTGGTGTACAAGCCCTCCAGCCTGGTTGAAGCGGCCACCGAGTTGCGCTACGTGGACCAATTGTTTGCAAATGATGCCAACAGCGCATCTGCTCCGTCCTACACGGTGGTGAACCTGCGGGCCAGCAAGGACTGGCCGCTGGCTGGTGGTTGGAATGTGCGCACCTATGCACGGGCAGACAATGTATTCGACAAGGAATACGTGGGCTCGGTGATCGTGAACCAGACGGCAAACCAGTTTTTCGAACCAGCTGCAGAGCGCCAATTGATGGCCGGTGTGACCCTCAGCCTGAAATGGAAATAAGCTGGAAGTAACCAGCAGGTAACTTTAGAGAGCCCACACCAATCAGTCCGGTGTGGGCACTGTTAGAATCTGGCGGAAATCAAAACAACTTCAGCCAGGTTCATTTCATGCCCAACGCAATCAGCCTTCGCCGCATCAGCCACATGTCCACCAACGGATGGGATCGGCTTTTCAAATCGGAATCCATGGTCAGGGCTGGGCAGCAGCCTTATGAACTGATTCACCAAAGCGGCATTCACAGTGTTCGCCACTATCTGCCCTTGCAGGAAAAGACAATCCAGGTGGGCGATGACATGGTTGAAGTGGTCAGCAAGCGCAACCCCATTCCCCTGGTGATGATTGCACCGCTGGCTGTGAACATGCTGGCCTACGACCTGTTGCCCGAACGCAGCCTGGTGAAATACCTGATGGCCCAGGGTTTTGATGTGTACCTGATCGATTGGGGCAAGCCCACCCGCAAGCAAGCCGGCCTGACCCTTGAAAACTACATCAAGGAATTCCTGCCAGCCTGCCTGGATGCAGTGCGCCAGCACAGCGGCTCCAAAAAGCTGAACCTGCAGGGCTGGAGCATGGGGGGTGGCATGGCCCTGGCCTACACGGCCCTGTTCAAGGATGAAAACATCAACAAGATAGTGACCTTTGGTACACCAATTGATGGTCATGCAAATGGCGCGATCGGCCTTCAGTACAAGCGGCTGGCGCATTTGCTGAAGTCGGCCCGGATCAATTTCCGCAAGGTGCCGGCCAAACTGCTCTATACCCCTGGCTGGGCCAATGTAATTGGTTTCAAGCTGCTTGACCCGGTTGGCAGCCTGAAAGGCTACTGGAACCTGGTGACCCAGTTGCATGACCGGGAGTATGTGGCCCAGCATGCCAACCAGGCGGCTTTCATCGACAGCCTGGAAGCATATCCCGGCGGCGCGCTGCGAGACTGGTTTGCCAGTATCTGGCTGGAGAATGAAACTGCCCATGGCCATTTCAAGGTGGGCAAGGCAGTGGCGAATTTCAAGGACATCACTTGCCCGGTGCTGGGTATCGCCGGAAAGTCTGACAACCTGGCGAACGTGGCCTGCTGCAAGCCCATCACGAAGGTGGTGGGTTCAGAGCAGTCTGAATTCTTCATCGGCCCGGGTGGCCACATCGGCATCGTGAGCGGAAAGGAGTCACCCAACACCATCTGGGCAAAAACCGC
>DASUDJ010000081.1:0-2716 GCA_036275635.1 Limnobacter sp.
GTTTGTCTTCTAAAGCTCGCAGGCGCACCGCAGAGTGGCGCCGGCTTGCTGAAACCTAGGGCAAAAGCCGTGCCAGTGCACAAGTGGCTGTTTTTTAACACTTATTCTGAATTGTAGGATTTTTGATGACAGCAGCCTGCACTGCACAGTTGCAGCACCAACCGGTGCGGTTTGAAACAATGTTGTGCTTGGGTGGAGCAGGTGGATGACAGTTTTGTGACAGTTGTTCTTAAAGAAAAAAGCCACCCAGGTTCAAGGTGGCCTTGGTCTTCTAAGACGCGAGGGAAACTGGAAGCCTCTGAAAGCTTCAGTTCATGCTGGTCATTTTGAGTTCAGTCTGCGGTATATCGTATTTCTTGAAATGCCCAGCATCCGTGCAGCAGCGCTCACATTTCCCCTGCAGGTTTCCAGTGCTTCCTGTATGGCCCGTGATTCCAGGTCGTCCAGGTTGATCGGCGCTTCAACAGGCTTGCGTCCGGCAGCCTGCCTTGCACCCCCCAGGTAGCCCTGGGCCCTTGCGTCATAGGCCCGCGTGTCGAATGCATCGTCCTTGAACCTGTTGACTGGCTGCACAGCAGGGTGAAATTCGTCCCGCCCTGCCTGCCTTCCACCCTGTTGCCAGCTGTCAAACCGGTTCTCGCGGAATTTGCTGAAAGTCTGGTCTAGGGCTGCAGGGCGCCCCTGGCTTGCCGAACTGGTGTGCATTCCTGCATGGGCGTTGCCCGCACGGTGAACCTGGACATCAAACAAGCCGGGCTTGTTGCGGGCCATGGATGATGGACTGGTGGCGGTTTGCAATCCGGGCCGGTTGTTCACGCCAGCTGTTTTCGCCTGCACTGAAAAATTGCTGCGCACATTGAACTGTGGTCGGCTTCGGGTCGTGGACAACTGCTCAGCAGTGACTGCTTCAGCCTGTTCATGCGCAGGTGTCGATGCGGCAACTGCAGCACCCGCAACAGTGGAAGCAGGGGCAGGTTTGTCGCCCGCAGTGCTGTCAATACGCAGTGCTTTCCATTCATCCAGGAAATCATCCGGCAGATGGTCCCATTCAATGGTTTCCCGATCATCGGTCATTACACTGGCTGTGCGCAGGATGTTGGTCAGTTGGCGAATGTTGCCCGGCCATGCATGGGTGGTGAAGGCATTCATTACCTCTGCGGACAGGCGAATTCTCGGATTGTGCGATTCATTTTCCAGGATGCGCTGGATGATGCGCTGCAGGTCGGTCCGCTCCCGCAGTGCAGGCAGCCGAACCACCAGTCCATGCCGGCGGTAGTACAAGTCTTCCCGAAACAGGCCTGCTGCAATCTGGTCGCGCAGGTTGCGGTGGGTTGCGCAAATCACCTGCAGATTTACCGGGATGCTTTTCTGGCTGCCTAGTGGTGTAACCACGCGTTCCTGCAACACCCGCAGCAGTCGGGCCTGCAATGAAATAGGCATGTCACCGATTTCATCCAGGAACAGTGTGCCGCCGTTGGCCTGCAGGATTCGTCCCTGCGAACCTTTTTTCTTGGCACCCGTGAAGGCACCATCTTCATAACCAAACAGTTCTGACTCAATCAGTGTCTCAGGAATGGAAGCACAGTTCACTGCCACGAATGGCTTGTCCTGCCGGGGCGAATCATTGTGTATGGCCTGCGCCAGGATTTCCTTGCCTGTACCGGTTTCGCCAAGAATCAGGATTGGAATGTCCTTGTCGATTACCTTGCCAACTTTTTCGATGATTTTTGCAACCTGGGGGTCGCCGGTGTTCAGGTATTTCAGGCTTGAAAGATGCCTGCTTTTTACACAGGTTGTGTTCTGCTTCTGAACCGGTTGGGTTACCTGCTGTACAACAGCTGCATCTGAATTGTTTTTCACCAGGCCGACCGAATCGAAAATCCGGCCTCGACCCACGCTTCCAAGGCTCGCTCGTGCAGTCACCTGGTTGCCGTTGTGAAGGCAGAGAATCAGTGGCACGGGGTTGCAGGTGCGGTAGTGGTCAATCAGGGAGGACAGCGGCATGCCAAACAGCGAGCTGAAGGTGTGGCTTTTCAAGGCGTTGCTGGACATGCCGAACTGCACCATGGCTGCCCGGTTGGCCGCCAGGAATTTACCTGCCGGTGAAAAGGCTGCCGCGCCTTCCACGACAGAGCCCAGGAATTCACCGCGCTGGTGGAACTGCACGATGATTGCATCCTGGAAAGAGCTGTTGAACAGGTGGTTCTCGATCATCTGGGCAGACATGCGCACCAGGCCCATGGTGTGCCGGTGGTAGCTTCGGTAGTCGCCGGTTACATCAAGCACGCCAATGGCGACACCATTCGGGTCAAAAATCGGTGCTGCTGAGCAGGTCAGGAAGCGGTTCACGTCCAGGAAGTGGTCCTGTCCATGTACAACAGTGGGAATTTCCTCAATCAGGGCCGTGCCGATTGCATTGGTGCCCTTGTGCTGTTCACTCCAGGTTACACCGGGGGCCAGGGCCACCTTCTGCGCTTTCACCAGGAAGTCGTCATCACCCAGGGATTCAATGATCGTCCCGCTGGCGTCTGTCAGAAGCACCATGCTGTGGGTGTTCACCACCTGTTCATACAGCGTTTCCATGAAGGGAAGTGCGCAGGACTTCAGGCGGTTGTTTTTCTCTATCAGCTCTTTGAGTGCGCTCGAGGGCGGGGGGGCGATGTCTACCTTGGCACTGGTGTCCAGGCCTGCCGCCGTGGAGCGCTGGTGGGCCCTG
>DASUDJ010000082.1:0-3638 GCA_036275635.1 Limnobacter sp.
GACATGTTCCAGCTGGGTGTTCATGGCCCGGTGAAAGGAAACCGGATTGCGCCAATCCGTTCAAGCTCGGCGCTGATACTTTCTTCCATGAACGCCAACCGGGAGCGCATCTATATTCAGCAGCCGCCGATTGCATCCAGCGGTTTCTCCTCACAGGCGTTTGCACCGCATTATCCACACACAGAACGCAAGGAAGAAACCAAGACGTGTACCGACTGCCACCTGTCGCGTGAGGATGACAACAATGCCATCATGGCGCAGCTGCTTTTGCAGGGCACCAACTACGTGAACTTTGTGGGCTTCAACGCGTGGCTGGGCGGCAGCGAACACATTGCTGCCGTTACGGTAACCGAGTGGGATGAACCGCAGGCTGTAATTGGCAGCTACCTGCACAGGTATGCCTATCCTGATTATTACCGGAACCACCTGAACCGCAAGCGAGAACTTGCGGATACCGCAGTACCTGCACTGATGGATCACACCACCAAGGGTGTGGCCAATTGCCTGCAGCTGCGCGGCGAATATGTGTTTGTGGCAGAAGGCAAAGGCGGCTTCCGCGCCTATGATGCGGCCAGTGTGTCCAACAAGGGCTACAGCCAGCGGGTAATCACTGCACCGTTCAGCCCCTTGGGGCATGACACCCATGTGCCCAGCAAAAATGCCACCTGCATGGCGCTGCCCACCAACCAGCCCATCAACCCCGACCGGAACCAGGGCGACTTGATGCGCATCACCAACATGGAGCAGCCTTTCCACCCCATCTACAACTACGCCTTCATCACCGACAGTGAAGAAGGCCTGATTGCAGTGAATGTGAACACGCTGGCCGATGGTGAACCCCGAAACAACTTCTTTGAGCGTGCTGTTACCTGGAATGAAAATGGCGTGCTGAATGGTGCAAGCCACATTACGCTGGGCGGGCACTATGCCTACATCACCACGCCAAAAGGCCTGGTGTTTGTCGACATCAACAACCCATTGAAGCCAAGGTACATCACCACCCTGAACCTGCAGAACCCAAGAGCCACGGCTGTGCAGTTCCGCTACCTGTTTGCCACCACGGCGAAAGGATTGGAAGTGATCGACATCACCCATCCTGAAAAGCCGGTACACACGAATGCAGTGGTGCCTCTGCAGGATGCGCAACGGGTGTACCTGGCCCGCACCTATGCCTATGTGGCTGCGAAGAAGGAAGGCCTGGTGATTGTCGATATTGAAAAGCCACGCAAGCCCTTTGTGTACCAGAAGTTCACGGCAGAAGGCCAGTTGAATGATGCGCAGGATGTGGTGGTGGGCTCCACGAATGCTTCATTGTTTGCCTATGTGGCAGACGGTGTGAACGGCCTGAAGGTACTTCAACTCACCTCGCCGGATACCCAGCCGAAGTTCTACGGATTCTCGCCAGAACCGAAACCCGAACTGATTGCATGGCGCAAAACCCCGAGCCCTGCGCTTGCGGTGTCAAAGGGCCTTGACCGCGACCGTGCAGTGGATGAAACAGGCGGACAAATCGCGGTGTTCGGTCGAATCGGTTCACGCCCATTCACACGCAAGGAAATGGAGGCGTTTTACCTGCGACCGGATGGTCGCTTGTGGACGGTTACCGACAAGGTTGAAAAAGAAAATTACTTGCCCAAGCCCAAGGTGAACTCAGTGGCTTTCAGGAAGGATTAAGCCATGAAACGGAATCAATCAACACTGCTGCATGCCCTGCGCCGCCTGGCGCTGCTGGCGCTGTTCGCACCCGTGGCCGGGCTTTCCCAAACCATGCCTCACCAGTCTCCCCATCAGTCCGTGGGTACTGTGAACTGTGCCAGCAGCACTTGCCACGGCAGCATTGAGGAAAGAACTTCCACGCCTGTGCTGCAGAATGAGTACACAACCTGGCTGCGGCAAGACCCACACACACAGGCCTATGCAGTATTGAAAAACGCCCAGTCCCAGCGGATTGCGAAAAACCTTGGTCTTGCCCAACCTGCCCATGAAGCCAAGGTGTGCCTGGACTGCCACAGCCATAATGTGCCTGCCGGCAAACAGGGGCCACGTTTTGATAAAACCGATGGGGTGAACTGCGAGGCCTGTCACGGCCCTGCGGAGAAGTGGGTAAAAACCCATGTGGAACCCAAGGCCAGCCATGCAAAAAACATCCAGAATGGCCTCTACCCCACCAGCGATCCCTATGCAGTTGCAAAGCTGTGCACCAGTTGCCACGTGGGCGATTCCACTCGGCCTATTACCCATCAGATCATGGGTGCAGGCCACCCCAGGATTTCAATTGAGGTGGAAACCTTCATGGCGCTTGAGCCGCCCCACTATCGGATTGATGAAGACTGGCAACAGCGCAAGGGCAGCTATGATGGCGGAAAAATCTGGGCCATGGGCCAGTTCGCCAGCAGCGCCAACCTGCTTGAACTGATTGCAGACCCAAAACGAAATCGGCAGGGCATTCTGCCTGAGCTGATGATGTTCGACTGCCATGCCTGCCATTCACCCATGAGCAAGAAAGACTGGTCGAAAGACCTGGCCCGCAGCCCCGGGCAGGCGCGCATCAACAATTCAAGCCTGATCATGGTGCAGGCAATTGTTCGAGCGGCAGCACCCCAGCACAGCAGCGAACTGGCAAAACTGGTTAACCAGTTGCATGTGGCCAGCACCTCGCCCGCAGCCAGCATGAATGACCTTGAGCGGGCAGCCAAGGCCTTGCAGGCCCAGTTGAATACCAGCAGAAAAACAGTGGCCTCCGTGGCCTTCAACCAGGAGGTTCTTGAAAAACTGCTGAAGGAACTGGTCAACATGGCGGCCAGCAACCAGTATGCTGATTTTGCCGGAGCGGAGCAGGCTTACATGTCGATCAGCAGCGTGGCCAACGGGCTGGCAAAGAAAGGAGGCTCGAGACTTGTTCCGGCCTTGAATCAGAGAATGGACAGGTTGCTGAAGCTGTTGGCCAATGATGAAGCCTATGACCGCGCCGCATTCCAGAATGAACTGCTGGCCCTGAAAGCCGCTGTGGGGGGTTGAACGCATGAAGAACCTGAAACCGATGTTCAGCGAACTGCAGGCCGAACTGGACATTGCAATCGTGGGCTCCGGGCCTGCCGGCTTGTCTGCTGCCTCGCGGGCGCAGGAACTGGGCTGCAACTATGTGTTGTTCGAGGGCGAAAGCCATGCCTCCGACACCATCTACAAATACCAGAAAGGCAAGCATGTAATGGCCGAGCCCGGCTTTCTGCCACTTCGAAGCGGCATGAAATTCGAGGCAGGCAAGCGGGAACAGGTACTGGGCACCTGGGACAAACAGCTTGCCGAGCAGCGGGTGAACATCCAGTACAGGAAGAAAGTAGCCAGCATCAGAAAACTGAATGATGGCGCGGGCCCCTTCCAGCTTGAATGTGAAGACGGTACAACAACGACTGCTCGCACCGTGATCCTGGGCATCGGCCTGCAGGGCAACATCCGGAAAATTGGCACTGAGGGCGATGACCTGCCGAATGTGCAATACACACTGGATGACCCGGATGAGTTCCAGGATGAAACCATTATCGTGATCGGCGCAGGCGATGCAGCCATTGAAAATGCGCTGGGCCTGATGGGCAAAAACAAGGTGTTTCTGGTAAACCGGCGTGAAGAATTCGCCCGCT
>DASUDJ010000083.1:0-4061 GCA_036275635.1 Limnobacter sp.
ATCATGAACCAGCACCCAGTCAGACTCGGCCACCAGTTTGTTTTCAAGCAAGTAAACCAGGGCATTCAGCACCGTGTTGGCACGCTCCGCACCGGCCAAGGGCAGGCAATCCACTCTCGGATTGCCTGGAAAAAACTGCGCAGCCTGTGGGTCGCCTGGTGCAACAATCACGAATACCTTCTGTACCCGCGGGTCAGCCAACAAAGCCTGCACACTGCGCTCCAGCACGGTTTTTCCGGCCAGCAGGCTGTACTGCTTGGGCTGCTCAGCCCCAAACCGACGACCTGTGCCACCTGCAGGCACCAACCCGAAATACCTGGCTGCTGTTGCCATGAAAGCTTGTTCCTATGCGGGCAGTAGCCGCCTTATAATACGGGTCTTGTTCTCAAACCAACCCTGAACGCCCCTGGAAAACCACTCTGGTTGTTGTATCCAGGCCGGCCAACCCTATGCTGTCATATTTTACGTCTTCTTTTCAGTTAAGCAGTGGCCACAGGCTCAGCTTGGCGCATCCACCCGGCAGTGCAGATGCCTTTCTGCTGGCCCAGGTGTGCACACAGGCCCAACTACAGGGCCGCCTGTGCCTCGTGGTTTGTGCAAATCCGCATGATGCCACCCGATTGCAGGAAGAAATTGCGCTGTTCGCGCCACAATTAAAGGTGCACTACCTGCCTGATTGGGAAACCCTGCCTTATGACAGCCTGTCGGCCCACCAGGACCTTGTGTCGGAACGGCTTGCAACCCTGTATCAAACCCAGCAGGGCGACCTGGATGTGCTGATTACAGCAGCCAGCACGGCCATTCAACGCCTTGCACCGCCCTCCTTCCTGGCGGGCAGCACTTTCTATTTCAAGACCGGCGACAAGCTGAATGAGAAAAAGCTGCGCGAACAACTGACGATCGCTGGCTACAACCATGTGTCGCAGGTGATGACGCCTGGGGAATACTGCATACGCGGCGGCATTATCGATCTTTTTGCAACCGGCACCGCACTGCCATTTCGCATCGACCTGTTTGATGATGAAATTGAATCCATCAAGACGTTTGATGTAGACACCCAGCGCAGCCTTTACCCGGTGAAGGAAATGCGCCTGTTGCCAGGCCGGGAATACCCGATGGATGAGCAAAGCCGTGCCCAGTTCCGCAGCAAGTGGCGTGAACGCTTCGAAGGTGACCCCTCCAAGGTCGCGATTTATCGTGACATGGGCACCGGCGTGGCCAGTGCGGGCATTGAGTATTACCTCCCGCTGTTTTTCGAGAGCACTGCCAGTCTTGCAGATTACCTGCCCAACAAGGAACTGGTGTTCATTCAGCATGGTGACGTCGACCAGGCCCTGCAGACTTTTGCAGCAGATACGCAAAGCCGATTTGACTTTCTGTCGAAAGACATTCAGCGCCCCATCCTGCGGCCTTCTGAAATTTATCTGAATGCAACCGAATTCTTCAATGGTTTCGAGAATGCCGCCCGGGTGCATTTGTCTGCTTCCAAGAATGCACTGGTGCCTGAATACAGCGGTGCGCTGTTGCCAGATCTCGCTGCCGACAGAAAAGCGGAAGACCCGATACACAAATTCAGAAGCCTGGTTGAACGAACTGGTGCCGGTGCCTACAGACAGGTGATCATGGTTGCGCCCAGTGATGGTCGGCGCGAAACCCTGAACCAGTATTTTCTGGAGCACAAGTTAAAACCGCACCAAACTGAAAGCCTGCAAGGTGCACTGGAAAGTGGCGAGAAATTCGTGCTGTGCACTGCAGTGCTGGACCAGGGATTTGGCGTGCACCGTGGCCTTGAAGCACAAGTTGCCTTCGTGACCGAAGCCGAACTGTTTTCCATGTCGCCACGCCGCAAGGGCGCGCGCAGGCAGCAGGAAAGGCAGAGCAATGTCGAGTCGATGATCCGGGATTTGTCGGAACTGAAAATCGACGACCCGGTGGTGCATCAGCAGCACGGCATTGGCCGCTACAAGGGCCTGACCAGCATGGACCTGGGTGAAGGTGCCTCCGAATTCCTGCACCTCGAGTATGCGAATGGCTCCAACCTGTTTGTGCCGGTTGCCCAACTGCATGTGATCGCCCGCTACAGCGGTGCCGACCCAGAAAATGCGCCTGTGCATGCGCTGGGTTCCGGCCAGTGGGAAAAGGCCAAGAAGAAAGCAGCAAAAATGGTGCGCGACACTGCGGCCGAACTGCTGAACCTGTATGCCCGACGCGCATTGCGCAAGGGCCATGAATTCAAGCTCAGCATCGGCGACTATGAAGCCTTTGTTGAAAAATTCGGCTTTGAAGAAACAGCCGACCAGGCTGCTGCAATCCAGGCTGTGATTGCAGACATGACTTCCCCCCGCCCCATGGACCGCCTGGTGTGTGGGGATGTGGGCTTTGGTAAAACCGAAGTGGCATTGCGGGCTGCATTCGTCAGCGTGATGGATGGCAAACAGGTGGTGCTGCTGGCCCCAACCACCCTGCTGGCAGAACAGCATTTTCAAACCTTCTCGGACCGTTTCTCCGACTGGCCCGTGAAAGTTGTTGAGCTGTCACGGTTCAAGTCGCCCAAGGAAATTCGGGATGCAGTGGACCTGATCAACAGCGGCAAGGCCGACATCATCATTGGCACCCACAAGGTGCTCAGCTCCGAAGTGGAGTTTTCCCGCCTGGGCCTGGTGATCATTGATGAAGAACACCGATTTGGTGTGCGTCAGAAAGAAGCCTTGAAAAACCTGCGTGCCGAGGTGGATGTGCTCACGCTGACTGCAACCCCCATTCCGCGAACTCTGGCCATGAGCATGGAAGGCATCCGCGACTTCTCGGTGATTGCAACTGCGCCGCAACGCCGCCTGGCCATCAAGACCTTCGTACGCCGCGAAACCGACAGCGTGATCCGTGAAGCCGTGCTTCGTGAACTAAAGCGCGGTGGGCAGGTGTACTACCTGCACAATGAGGTGGACACGATTGAAAACCGCCGCGAGGCACTTGAAAAAATATTGCCTGAAGCCCGCATCGGCATTGCCCACGGGCAGATGAATGAACGCGACCTGGAGCGCGTGATGCGCGATTTTTACCAGCAGCGTTTCAACATGCTGTTGTGCACCACCATCATTGAAACCGGTATTGATGTGCCTTCGGCCAACACCATCGTGATTCACAGGGCTGATAAATTCGGCCTGGCGCAGTTGCACCAGTTGCGCGGCCGCGTGGGCCGTTCACACCACCAGGCCTATGCCTACATGCTGGTGAACAATGAAGAAGGTTTGAGCAAAACCGCAGAGCGCAGGCTTGAAGCCATTACCATGATGGAAGACCTGGGCAGCGGCTTTTACCTGGCCATGCACGATCTTGAAATTCGCGGTGCTGGCGAAGTACTGGGCGCCAACCAGAGCGGCAATGTGCATGAAGTAGGCTTCCAGATGTACACCGACATGCTGAACCATGCAGTGCGCAGTTTGCGGGCCGGCAAGGAACCTGATTTGACCGCGCCATTGAATGCAACAGTTGAAATCAACCTGCACACTCCTGCCTTGCTGCCGGAAGACTACTGCCCGGATGTGCATGAGCGCCTGACCCTGTACAAGCGCCTGGCCAGCGCGGAAGACATGGACCATGTGTCCGAGGTTCAGGAAGAACTGATTGACCGCTTCGGCAAGCTTCCCGAGCCCGCAACTGCCCTGCTGGAAACCCACCGCCTGCGCATACTGGCCAAGCCACTGGGTATTGCAAAGATCGACAGCTCGACGGATGCAAGCGTGATCCAGTTTGATGCACAACCCAATGTGGATGCCGGAAAAATCATCCTGATGATCCAGAAGGAAAAGGATATGAAACTGGCTGGCGCAGAAAGGCTGCGCATCAATCGCAGCTTTCCGAAGGTCAGCGACCGGGTTCAGTTCCTGAAAGGCCTGATCAGGCAACTGGCTTGACGAGATGAGAATGCAGCCGCACTTTTTCAGTCAAGGTCATGGTATTGCAGCCAACCTGCTGGTTTGCTACTGCCTGGTACCTCTAACCGTATTGGCGGCTGGTCCGCAGGCCAGCCATGCCAATCCAGATGAGGCGGGCAGCGGCTC
>DASUDJ010000084.1:0-2386 GCA_036275635.1 Limnobacter sp.
TAATTGTTTTCCTTGAAACCAGGTAGGTTTCAAGCACCTCCCAGATGGGTGGCTCGCCATTGTTACGCGCCTCCTCAGCCACCGGCGCCCATCCGGCCACCCTGTAGGTTTTTGCTGCATCAATCAGCTTGCCATTCAGGCGCATGTTGCTGATGCGGTTTCCCGCCGTGCTGTTGGGATTGCAGGTGTAGGTCAGGCCACCTACCCGAACCATGTCGCCACCCTGCTGATAGTAAGGATCGGGATTGAACAGGTTGTCGCAGACATCTTCCAGCACGGTCTTGATGAATTCGCCTGTCATGTTGGCCAGGGTGGTGTTGGGATAGGTAATTGCCGTTTGGTCCATCACATGTTCACGGGTGATGGTCTGGCCCGGCAACAGGCTGGTGCCCCACCGGAAACCTGGTGAAAAGGCAATTTCAGCGCCCTTCACTTCCATCAAAGCTTCCACGATCAACTGGTCCCAACTGCCATTGAAATTGCCACGCCTGTACAGCAGGCCTTCTGTCACGGCCAGGGGCTGGTTCAGCTTTTCGATGTAAGGCTTGCGCACTTTGTCAATGAATGCACTCATGGCCGGGTCAGCCGGCAGCATGTTGGAGAAAACCGGCAGCAGGCGGTATTTGAAGTCGCGCAGTTTGCCGCCACGAATGTCCATGTCCAGCACACCCAGGAACTTGCTGTTGCTTCCTGCATTGGTCACGAATGTGGTGCCTGTTGAGTTTTTCACAGGAATGGCCTGTGGAACACCATCATGCGTATGCCCCCCCAGGATGAAATCAATGCCGGTGACGCGGCTGGCCATTTTCAAATCCACATCCATGCCATTGTGCGACAGCAGCACCACGGCCTGTGCACCCTGGGCCCGCACTTCATTCACCACCTGCTGCATGCCTTCTTCCTGGATGCCGAAGGACCAGTTGGCCACCTGGTAGCGCGGATTGGCGATTGGTGTGTACGGGAAGGCCTGGCCGATGATGGCCACCTTCGCGCCATTGATGTTTTTCATCACATGGCTTGGGAAGACGGGGTCGCCAAAATCTGCGGTTTTAATATTCTGGGCAATGATGTCAATTTTGCCCTTGAAATCATTCTCTGCAATTTCAAGCACGCGGTCCATGCCGTAGGTGCATTCCCAGTGCAGGGTCATCACGTCCACGCCCAACATTTTTGCGGCATCTACCATGTCCTGTGCATTGGTCCACAGGCTGGTGGCAGAACCCTGCCAGGTGTCGCCTCCATCAAGCAGCAAGGCACCGGGCCGCTGGGCCTTCATCATTTTCACCAGGGTGGCCAGGTGGGCAAAGCCACCCACCTTGCCGTAGCGATGTGCGGCCTCTTCGAAGTTCAGAAAAGTGAATGCATGGGCCTGCGAACTGCCGGGTTTGATATTGAAAGCCTTCAACAATGATTCGCCCACCAGGTGAGGCGGTTTGCCAAAAGCACCCGCCACACCGAGGTTCACATTCGGTTCGCGGAAGTAAATTGGCAGCAGTTGTGCATGGCAATCGGTCATGTGCAGCAGGCTGGCATTTCCGAAAGGCTTCAGGTCATAGAGCTTTTCTGCATGATTGCCTGCAAGTGCGCTGGGGGATTGTATTGCCATGCCGGCGGCCGAGGCGGCAGCCAGCATGCCCATGAATTCACGCCGATTCATCTGCATTTGATTGTTCACCGTGTTGGGTGCTGTGTTGGAAACACTGTTGGATACAAAGACCTGCGCCGGTTGGCTGGCGCAGGGCTTGCAGCGCTGCTTACTTGTTGACCGGGGAATCGGGCGACATCAGCAGGGCCATCACATCCCTGATCTGCGCCTCTGTCAGTATGCCTTCCGCACCGAAACGCGGCATGCCCGAGCAGGCATTGTAGGAATGGGAATTCCAGATTTTTGCCCAGGTGTATTTCATGATGTCCTCGGAATTGCCGCGCAGTTTTGCATACTGGTACAGCGAGGGACCGATATTGCCGTATGACAGTTCCTGCGGTGCAAGCTGGTGGCAAGCGTAGCAGTTGCCACCCGCAGCTGTGCCTTCCTTGTCTGAAAACTGGAAGCCCACGCCGGTTTGTGCGATGGTTTCGCCGGCCTTCCAGTCGCCAAGGTATTTTCCATCCGCCGGGTATTTCACGGCTTCCAGTGCTGTTTTCTGAATGGCTTCACGCTGGGAATCGGCCAGGCCTTTGCCAGAGCTTTCCGCAGTGGAACAGGTTTTCTGAAGATCGGTCTGGTTCACCCTGTCCAGCTTGGCAATGCCGCGTTCCTTGAATGAAGACAGCAGCAGTTGATGGATTTCCTGGTCGGTAGGCTGGGCCACAGCCTGGTTCTCAGTATTGGCACAAGAGGCCAACAGGCACAGCAAGGCCATGCTGCTGGTGTGTTTCAGTATGC
>DASUDJ010000085.1:0-2668 GCA_036275635.1 Limnobacter sp.
AAGGGGGTGGACTTGCACTGACTGCGTTGGCTGCAGAGGCGGTGGACCGGAATCCCCGACTGAAAAAGCTGTTGCTGCTGGTGGGAGTATTCGGTGCCACCCTGTTCTACGGCGACAGCGTGATCACGCCGGCGATTTCCGTGCTGGGTGCCATGGAAGGACTCAGCCTGATCACACCCAGGTTGACGCCTTACATCATCCCTTTGACCATCATGATCCTCCTGGGGCTTTTCCTGGTGCAAAGGCATGGCACAGCCGTGATGGGCCGTTTCTTCGGACCAATCATCGTGCTTTGGTTCGTAACCCTCGGAGCGGTGGGTGTGCTGAATGTGCTGGCAGCCCCTGCCATTCTGAAGGCCCTGAACCCGCTGATGGGTATCCAGTTCATCCTGCAGCAGGGCTGGGGGCTGTTCGCGCCCTTGGGCGCCATTGTGCTGGCATTGACCGGTGCAGAGGCGCTGTATGCCGACATGGGCCATTTCGGCAAGAAGCCAATCCGCCTGGCCTGGACTTCCCTGGTGTTTCCCTGCCTGGCACTGAATTACCTGGGGCAGGGTGCCTTGCTGATGGCCGACCCTTCTGCCATTGAAAATCCGTTTTTCCGCCTGTTTCCCGAGACTGCCGTGATACCTGCCGTGTGCCTGGCCACGCTGGCTGCGGTGATTGCCTCACAGGCTGTGATATCCGGTGCCTATTCAATGAGCCGGCAGGCCATCCAGCTGGGCTTTCTTCCCCGCATGCGGATTCGCTACACCTCCGCGAAGGAGTCAGGCCAGATTTACATCCCGGCCGTCAACTGGGCGCTGCTGACTGGCGTTCTGGTGGCCGTGCTGATGTTCAAGAGTTCATCCAACCTGGCCGGTGCCTATGGAATTGCAGTCACGCTGACCATGATGATCACCACCCTGCTGACCTATTTTGTGGTGCGTCACCGCTGGGGTTTTCCGGGCTGGGTTTCAGGCAGTGCCACCCTGTTTTTTCTTGCAATTGACGTAGTGCTGGTCATCAGTTGTGCATTCAAGCTTTTCGATGGCGGCTGGTTTCCAATCCTGTTGGGCCTTTTGCTGTTCACAGCCATGTCGACCTGGTGGAGCGGGCGCAAGTTGCTGATACAAAGCATTCAAAGGGACGGGATCGACTGGGAAGACTTTCTGCCAAACCTGAACCTGCAGGAGATCAACCGGGCGGAACGCACGGCAATTTATCCAGTGGCTGACCCCACCAAGGTGCCCATGGCCCTTTTGCACAACCTGAAACACAACCAGGTGCTGCATGCCCGGAACATTATTCTGACTGTGGTATTTGACCCGGTGCCATGGGTGGGTACCCGTGACCGGGTTAAGATTCTGCCCCTCGGCCCGGATTTCTGGCAGGTGACAGTGCATTATGGATTCATGAACACGCCAAATATTCCCCATGCACTGGATGTGACTGAAGAAATGGGCCTGAAGATTTCCCTGTTTGAAACTACTTATTTCCTGAGTCGGGAAACAGTGGTACCCAGCCCGGGTGCGGGCATGGCGAAATGGCGCGAGCACCTGTTTGCGGCCATGAGCCGCAATGCAGGTGGCGTGGTGGATTTTTTCCGCCTGCCTTCGAATGCGGTGGTTGAGCTGGGCACCCGGATACAGATCTGATTGTCATTTTGAATTGCTTGCAGAAAGCCCATGTCGCAACAGCATCCTGATACTAAAAAGCAAACTGTCCAGGGGGGTGCCAGCGTTGCCCGGGGCGTGGCCATCGTGGGTGGTGGCCCGGCAGGCCTCATGGCCGCGGAAGTGCTGGCGCAGTCGGGCCTGCAGGTGGATGTGTATGACGCCATGCCCTCACCAGGTCGGAAATTCCTGCTGGCAGGGATTGGTGGCCTGAACATTACCCACAGTGAGGACTATGGGAAGTTCTGCAGCCGCTTTGCCGAACAGCAACAGGTCTTGCAGCCTGCACTCGATTGTTTCACTCCTGAAATGTTGTGTGAATGGGTGCATGGCCTCGGTGTCGAGACATTCGTGGGTTCTTCCGGCCGGGTGTTTCCGAAGGAAATGAAAGCTGCGCCCTTGCTGCGTGCCTGGCTGCACCGCCTGCGCTCGCTGGGAGTCCGGCTGCATGTTCGCCACCGTTGGCAAGGATGGAGCAGCAAGGGCGATCTGCAGTTCTCGACACCAGCCGGAATCGTGGAGGTGAGGCCACAGGCCACCCTGTTTGCGCTGGGGGGTGCAAGCTGGCCAAAGCTGGGGTCTGACGGTGCCTGGGTACCTCGACTACGTGCAGGGGGGGTGGAGGTTGCGCCACTGGAAAGTGCGAACTGTGGATTCGAAGTGGACTGGAGCGATTACCTGAAAGACAGATTCTCGGGCTCGCCGGTGAAATCGGTCAGCCTGAAATTCACTGCCCTGGACAATCGGGAAATTCATCGCCCTGGTGAGTTGGTGATCAGCCAGCATGGAGTGGAAGGCAGCCTGGTGTATGCGGTGTCGCGGGAATTGCGGCAGCGGGTGAACGCGGAAGGGGCTGCCACTTTCATGCTTGACCTGTTGCCTGGTCGCTCAGAAGAGCGACTGCGAAAGGAACTGGCCGGGCTTTCACGCAGCGGCCATTCGCTGCCCTCGTTTTTCAAGAGCAGACTGGGCATCACGGGTGTCAAGCTGGCCCTGTTGCATGAAGTGCTGAA
>DASUDJ010000086.1:0-3163 GCA_036275635.1 Limnobacter sp.
TTTGGGGTCAACTCGAAGTCTGCGACCGCGTCAGTGGGTCGCAGGGCCACATCATAGGCGTTGTAGGAGAAATAGCGCGCATCCGGATAGCGGCCATCAATCCGCAGACGGGTTCGGGGCGACACGGGCGCAGCAGCCACCCAGTATTTCGCTTCGCTGTCGGGAAATGCGATGTTGGCCTTGTCGGTGTCGGAAGCAGCCACCCAGCCACACCCCAAACCCAGGGGCACCGAGCCGCCCATGGCCTGTTCCAGTGCTGCGCGGCCAAGTACGGTAGAACCCGAAGGATTTGCCGCAGACCGGTTGCTGAAGACGGCAGGGCTATCATCGGACGAACAGCCAGCCAGCAGGGCCGACCCCAGGACCCATGCCACTGTGAATACTTGTGAAAGATTCACCCCCGTCTCCTGTTTGTGGTTATAGTGTGCTTAATCACACTAGATTAATACCAAGGTATTAATTGAAGCAAGTGGAAAATTACCCACAAAAACAGACACATGACAAGGCCTGATGAATAAACAAGCCTCTTCCAATCCTGATACTCGGGAACAGCTGCTGCGGATTGCCTTGCGTGAATTCGCCCAGCACGGGATTGACGGTGTTACGTTGAGCAGAATTCGCCAGCTTTCAGGCCAGGGCAACCGGTCTGCTGTGCATTACCACTTCAAGACCAAGGACAGGCTGGTGGAGGAGGTGGTGGACTTCGTGACGGGCCGACTGGGTGTTTACTGCCAGCAGGCGCATGCGGAGTTCCAGTTGAAAAAGCCGGAACACCAGGAATGGCGCAGCTTGAGTGAGCTGATTTTCGACCCTTTCGTGAAGCTGTTTGCAAGTGGGCAAACAGGCGCAACCTGTATCCAGTTCCTGTCGCGCCTCACCTGGCAGACCGGTGAGCAGGGGCAGCGTTTCCTGACCCGGTTTTTCACGCCCTACATGCAGGTGTTCACACCGACCCTGAAAGCCATGTTGCCTGCCTATTCGGATGCCCAGTTGCGCTTCAAGATTCACCTGGCAGTGAATACAGCGATTCATGGCCTGGCCGACTTTTCCATGGTGATGCATGATGAAGGCCTGTTGCCCCTGGTCAGCCAGGACAACGGCCCGCAGGAAATGCGCAGGCTTTTTCATGATTATGTGAGTGCAGGTTTGAAAGGCAACCAGGCCTGATCAAACCGGCTTTTGCTGCATGGCATACACCCGGGCCTTGCCCTGCCTCAGGCTTTCCAAGTTGTCGATGATGGGCAACGGATAATCTGAAGTACCAAATTCCGGCAACCAGCGCTTCACGAACTCGCCTTTCGGGTCTTGTTCCTTTTGCTGCTTCACCGGGTCGTACACCAGCATTTGGGAAAACTTGCTGGTGCCGGAAGCGATTCTTATCTGCCCATAATGAATGGCAGGCTCGAAATCAAGAAACTGCCGTGCCAGAAACAGGGACACTGGCTGCCAGGGCAGACCCAGTTGAATACAGGCAAATGACACCAGCGTGGCCCGCGCCCGCATGTTCAGCCAGCCATGCTGCTGCAGGTAGCGTTGCAGGGCATCAATGTAAGGAAAACCGGTGCGGCCATCCTGCCAGGCTTGCAGGTGTACTGCGGAAAACTCGCCCTCGACTGCACTGGGTTCATCCTGGAATATCGGCTGGTCTTCAAGGCCTGGCCTGCTTTCGAACTGCTGCAGGTAACCTTGCCGCCACATTAACCGATCAACAAAAAAGCGGGCTGCACTTTCCACTTTCTCGATCAGCTGCGTATCGCCTTGCCCATGTGCAGTGTTCACCAGTGCATTCAGTTTTTGCAGCACCTCGCGGTCGCTGACCACACCGTAGGCCAGGTAAGGCGACAGGCGGGAACAGCCATTCCAGGCCTTCAGCGGGCTTGACACAGAAAAGGGGTAGGCACGCAGTTTTGGAATGGTGAAGAACTTCGCGGCCAGTGTTCGGGCCTGTTGCCGCCCGCCTTTCAAGCGCAGTGGCTTGTCTTCACCTGCTGCCGCAGGAATGGAAGCGCGGTTCAGTTGCGCAGGCGGCCTGGGGGTGAAAAAGGCAGACAGGTTGCGACCCAGCGGGTTCTTGATGGGCTCCTGTGCTGCCCTGTCGAGGTAAGTTTGAAAATTCACCCGCTCGCCCCGCGGATTGGCCGAGCCTGCTGCCCGCTGCACATTGTTGTGCGGAATTTCAATGAACTGCACACCCGTGCCTTTGCACCAGGCCACCACCGCCTTGTCACGCTGAAACTGGTTGCGGTGGGTTGTTTCCTGGTGGGCCCAGAGGTGGGTGAATTTGAATTCGGCATGCAGGCGGGCCAGAACATCCACGGCTTCGCCCAGCTCTTCATGCAGGTAGCCGCCGATGTCGCGGAACTGCTGCTGCAAATCATCCAGGCATTCATGCACGAACAACTGGTGCTGCCGGGCGGTGTGCATGTCCTGGATTTGGCTGGGTTCGTGAATGTAAAGCGGCAACACGAGGCCATTGTGCTTTGCATTGCGCATGGCCTCGAACAGGGGCAGGTGGTCGCTCAAGCGCAAATCCCTTTTGAACCACAACACCTGCATACCGCTTTTCCCTACTGCACGGCCAAGGCCTTAAATCGGCTGGAGCACTCCGGCTGCCAGCAAACCCAACACCACGATACCCAGCAACACCCGGTAAATCACGAACAAGCCATAACCGCGGCTGCTGACGATTTTCAGAAACCACACGATGACAGCATAACCCACGAAAAATGCCACGACCGTGGCCAGCGCCGTATTGACCGGGCTGACCGGGCCTGCCACGCCCCAGCTTTTGTACAACTGGTAAAAACCGGAGGCAAATACGGCTGGAACCGCAAGCAGAAAAGAATAACGGGCTGCAGCTTCACGCGTGTAACCCATCAACAAACCGGCAGTGATTGTGCCGCCAGACCGGCTGACGCCCGGTATCAGGGCAAGCGCCTGCGCAAAACCGAAAACAATGCCGTCCCGCCAGGTCATTTGTTGCAGGTGCAGCTCGCGCTTGCCCACCCTGTCTGCCCAACCCAGCACAAGGCCGAATCCGATCAGCATGACTGCAGTCAGGTACAGGTTGCGCAAATGGGATTCAATCAGGCCCTGAAACAACAGGCCCAGCACGCCGATTGGCAGGGTGCCGATGATCACCAGCCAACCCAGCCGGGCATCC
>DASUDJ010000087.1:0-4242 GCA_036275635.1 Limnobacter sp.
CGCCTTCAGTCAGGTATTTGCCCACTTCATCGCGCAACTTTTCCAGGTCTGCGTCATCAAGGTCTTTCACTTTCTTGGACTCAGAAATAGAAGTCACTGCACAGATCTTCTAGGCGGTGGAACGACCAATGCCGAAAATAGCAGTCAGACCGATAACGGTATGCTGGTGGCTTGGAATGTTAATGCCGGCAGTACGAGCCATTTAAATCCCCTTTTATTAACCTTGACGCTGCTTGTGGCGCGGCTCAGTACAAATCACACGAACAACGCCTTTGCGTTTGATCACTTTGCATTTTCTACAAATCTTTTTTACAGATGCCTGAACTTTCATGGCGAAACTCCGAAAAGAACCAGTTATTTGGCTCGAAAAACAATTCGTGCTCTGGACAAATCGTACGGCGTCAACTCAACCGTCACCTTGTCACCAGGAAGAATGCGAATGTAGTTCATGCGCATTTTTCCTGATATGTGACCAAGCACCACGTGACCATTTTCCAATTTCACTCGAAAAGTGGCGTTAGGGAGGTTTTCGACTACCTCTCCCTGCATTTGGATAACGTCGTCTTTAGACAATGACTACCTCGTCAATCCTGAACCCTTGAAGCTGGATTTCTTCAAGAGACTGTCGTATTGCTGGGACATCACGTAGGCCTGGACCTGAGCCATGAAATCCATCGCAACCACTACAATAATCAACAGAGATGTACCGCCAAAGTAGAACGGAACACTCAATCCCAAAACCAGAAACTCTGGAAGCAAACAAACCAGGGTGATGTAAGCCGCGCCAATCAAGGTCAGGCGTGTCAGCACCTTGTCGATGTAGCGAGATGTCTGCTCTCCGGGACGGATCCCGGGCAGAAAAGCGCCACTCTTTTTCAGGTTGTCAGCTGTTTCCCTGCTGTTGAACACCAGTGCGGTGTAAAAGAAGCAGAAGAAAACAATTGCTGCGGCGTAGAGCAACATGTACAGCGGATGTCCAGGAGACAGCGTCTGCGACACTTCCTTCAGGAACCCAACCACGGCGCCATCACCCGAACCAAACCAGCTGGTCAGGGTAGCAGGCAGCAGAATGATGCTGGATGCGAAAATCGGAGGAATCACGCCGGCCATATTCAACTTCAATGGCAGATGAGACGTTTGCCCCTGGTAGATTTTATTACCCACCTGGCGCTTGGCGTAATTCACCGTAATTTTTCGCTGGCCGCGCTCAACGAACACCACCAGGTAGGTTACGGCCACTGCCAGCACCACGATCAGTAGTGCAACCAATGAGTTCATCGCACCGGTTCGAACAAGCTCAAACAGACCGCCAATTGCACCGGGCAATCCTGCCGCAATACCCGCGAAAATCAGGATTGAAATACCATTGCCCAGACCACGCTCTGTAATCTGCTCACCCAACCACATCAGGAACATGGTGCCGGTCACCAGGGAAACCGCCGTTGTGAAACGGAAGGCCATGCCCGGATCGATAACGAGACCAGCCTGGGACTCCAATGCAATCGAAATACCGATCGCCTGGAATGTGGCCAGGAAGAAGGTTCCATACCGCGTGTACTGAGTGATCTTGCGTCGACCCGCCTCACCTTCCTTCTTCAGGGCTTCAAGCTGAGGCACGACCACACTGGCCAGTTGCATCACGATGGAAGCCGAGATGTAAGGCATGATCCCCAGTGCGAACACGGTGAACCGTGAAAGCGCACCGCCAGAGAACATGTTGAACATGCCCAGAATGCCACCCTGCTGGCTGTCAAACAGCTGCTTCAGTTGGGATGGATCAATCCCGGGTACTGGAATGTGGGCGCCAATTCGATACACAATCAGTGCCAGCAACAAGAACACCAGACGCTTTCGCAGATCAGTGAACTTGTTGGATGACGCCAGTGACGAGGGGTTAAAGGCCACGCGATGCTCTCTCAGGCGTTGATGGTGCCACCCGCTGCGGAAATCGCAGCAGCCGCGCCCTTGGTTGCCTTGATGCCATTCAGCACCACGGCACGCTTGATTTCACCCGCGAGAATCACTTTCACAGACTGCGTTTGTGCAGGCACCAGACCCGCTTGCTTCAGGGTCAGGATATCCACTGTGTCCACGGCCAATGTGTCCAGATCAGTCAAGCGGACCTGGGCATTGAAAGCTGCAGTACGTGAGGAAAAACCACGCTTTGGCAGACGGCGATGCATTGGCATCTGACCACCTTCAAAGCCTACCTTGTGAAAGCCACCGCTGCGTGACTTCTGACCTTTGTGACCGCGACCAGCAGTTTTACCCCAGCCGGAGCCGATTCCACGACCCACGCGCTTGCGAGTGAACTTGCTGCCCGGTGCTGGGGCAAGAGTATTCAATTCCATTATGCAGCCTCGACTTTCAACAGGTAGGACACCTTGTTAATCATTCCACGCACTTCGGGAGTGTCCACGAGCACACGGCTGTGATTCATGCGACGCAGACCCAGACCGCGCACTGTGGCACGGTGTGATTCCTTGGTCCCGATAATGCTCTTCACCAACGTGACTTTTACAGATCCGCTCATGATTAAGCCTCAAATAACTTTTCAACTGACAGGCCGCGCTTGGCAGCGATTTCAGCTGGTGTTTGCAACTTGCCAAGCGCATCAAGCGTTGCGCGAACCAGGTTGTAAGGGTTTGAAGATCCGTGGCTCTTGGCAACAATATTGCGTACACCCACTACTTCCAGAACCGCACGCATTGGGCCGCCGGCGATGATACCGGTACCTTCCTGGGCTGGTGCCAAGAAAACCTTGGAGGCGCCGTGCTGGCCATAAACCGTGTGATGGATGGAACCGTCGCGCAGGGAAACCTTTTCCATCTGGCGACGAGCCTGTTCCATGGCTTTCTGTACGGCAACAGGCACTTCGCGGGACTTGCCCTTGCCCATGCCCACACTGCCATCACCATCGCCCACAACTGTCAGTGCGGCGAAACCCAGAATACGACCACCCTTCACCACTTTCGTGACGCGGTTGACCGCAATCATTTTTTCTTTCAGGCCGTCATCACGCGCTTCAGGCGCGGCATTTTTACCTTGCATTCTTGCCATGATCACTCCTTAGAATTTCAGACCGGCTTCACGCGCAGCGTCAGCCAGTTCTTTAACGCGACCGTGATAGGCAAAGCCTGAACGATCGAAGGCCACCTCGGTTACACCAGCAGCCAGCGCACGCTTGGCGATTGCTGCACCCACAAGTGCTGCAGCAGCCTTGTTGGAACCTGACTTGCCATCCAGCTGGGCGCGGACTTCCTTGTCATTGGTAGATGCCGCAGCAAGAACCTGGCCACCATCTGCAGAGTGAACCGCCGCATAGATGTGCGAGTTTGTACGGAACACGCACAGACGGGTTGCGCGAGCCAGTGCGATACGACGCCTGGTTTGCTTTGCACGGCGAGCACGTGCTTCTTGTTTAGTTTCCATGATTTACCCCTTGGCGCCTTATTTCTTCTTGGTCTCTTTGATAACCACGTGCTCATCCGAATAGCGCACGCCCTTGCCCTTGTAGGGCTCTGGTGGGCGATAGGCGCGGATTTCCGCAGCAGTCTGACCAATAACCTGTTTATCGGCACCCTTCAAAATAATTTCTGTAGGTGTGGGCGTTTCAGCTTTTACACCTGCGGGCAGCTTGTGGATGACGGGATGGGAGAAGCCCAGGGCCAGATTGATGGAATCACCCTGAACCGCAGCCTTGTAACCCACGCCAACCAATTGCAGTTTGCGCTCGAAACCCTTGCTGACACCATTGACCATATTGGCCAGCAATGCACGGGCGGTTCCCGCCTGGGCATTGGCTTCCGTTGTATCAGCAACAGGCTTCACTGACAGAACACCGTTTTCGAACACTGGCATCACCAGGGAGTTCACATTCAGCTTCAGTTCAGCGCTGGAACCCTTGACGGACACCTGCTGACCAGCAATGGTCACCTGAACACTCGAAGGAACGGCGATTGGAGCTTTCGCTACTCTTGACATGCTGTTTCCCCTTAAGCAACGTAGCAGATAACTTCACCGCCAATACCAGAGGTACGGGCCTTGCGATCAGTCATCACGCCTTTGGAAGTTGAAACAATCGCCACACCCAAGCCGTTCATTACCTGGGGAATCTCGTCCTTGCCCTTGTAAATCCTCAGGCCAGGCTTGGAGACACGCTCGATTTTTTCGATAACCGGACGACCGGCGTAATACTTCAATTCAATTTTCAGAACAGGCTTGGCAGACTCGCCCACGATC
>DASUDJ010000088.1:0-3600 GCA_036275635.1 Limnobacter sp.
GCTGTCATAAGTGCCGTCATATTCAATCCGCAGGTTAGAAAAATCGGAAAAAAGCAGGGGGTCCAGCTCAATCGCGACCTGGTGCGGAATGCCTGCCCTGGAAGCGCTGAGCGGTGAAATGCCCGCCAGTTGATTGTTCACATACACGCGGATGAAGGACTGGTCATGGCGCATGCCCTGCGGGTAAAGCACCTGTAAATCCAGGCTGACCCGGGTCACCAGTTCATCCAGCCGTATGCCGGAACTGAGTTCCGTGAAACGGTTGGTGCCGGTCAGTCGAACACCGCCTGGCTGGCCCATCTGGCTGAAGGTCAGGCTGCGGGTCTGCTCCCGGGTGGTGGAAGGAGCGGTATCAGCCGGCAATGCATGAACTGACAGGCAGAAAAGGGCAAGTACAAGAGTGGTCAGATATTGCATGGAATAATCGCCAATCGATTTGAAAAATGAAATCGGGTGACCCGGGGGCCGCGGCAGTTGGCTCTCCCCGTCAGCAACAGGGCGGCATTTGCCGTTCTTTTCGAATTAATGCTGCACTGCACGTCACGTTAACCTAAAGTACTCAAATATGGTTAACTCTAGCTGCATGTGTAAAAAATTATTGCATGGCATGTGGTCTGAGAAGATACACGGGCAGAGACACCGATAACAATCTAGGGCAATCAACATGGTTTCAACAGAAGACATCGAGGGTGTATTCGTGCTGCGGGTGGATGCAGTGCGGCTGGACAGTGCGGTGGGCACAATCCTGCGCAATGCGGTGGTGCCCCGCCTGGAGTCAACCCGAAAATTTGCGGTCGATATTACACAGGTGAAGCTGGTGGATTCCGGTGGTTTGGGCTCCCTGGTGGCCTTGCTGAAAAACATCACCAATCACCAGGGTCGGCTGGTGCTGGTGGGCATGAACAAGTCAGTCCGCATGATGTTCGAACTTTCCCGCATGGATCGCCAGTTCACCCTGGTTGATGGCATGCCACAGGCCATGGCCAGTTTTCAGCAGGCATGATCCACGTGCCGCCACGCGATTCGCCCAGTCACCTGCCCCGCATCCTGATTGTTGATGATTCGCTGGTGGAGCAGAGCCTGCTTGTTCACATGGTGGCCAAGTGGGGCTATTCGGCCCAGGTGGCCAGCAACGGCCAGGATGCTATTGAGCTGATCAGGCGAGAGAAATTCCAGCTGGTTCTGGCTGACTGGCAAATGCCGGGCATGCAGGGCAACCAGTTGTGCAGCGTTCTTCGGCAACTTGATCTCGGGAACTACACTTACATCATCCTGATGTCTGCACAGAATGATGAGGAGTTTCTGATCAAGGCACTGGAAGCAGGTGCGGATGATGTGCTGTCCAAGCCGGTGGATGGCAATGAGCTGGAAGCCCGCCTGCAGTCCGCAGTGCGAAGGATCAGCCTGCAGGCACAGTTGTCACGCAAAACCGATGAACTGGCTGTTGCGCACGATACCATTGCACAGGACCTGCGAGCCGTGTCGGGCCTGCAACGCAGCTTTCTCCCAGAACCGCAAAGCCAGTTTCCGGGCTTGAATTACCAGTGGCTGTCAGTGCCATCCAAGTATGTGTCGGGTGACCATCTCCATGTATTCGAGCTGCAGCCGCAGGTGTATGGTTTTTACCTGCTGGATGTGTCCGGCCATGGCATTCCGGCAGCGGTGAAATCCATGCAACTGGTGCAGATGTTTGCTGATCACTCCAGCACCAGCATTGTGTTTGAGGCAGGTGCGGATCCACAGGGACTGCGGGAGGTGTCCCGTCCCCGGGATGTGGTGACCCGCCTGAACCGCCTGTTCCAGCAGACCGAATCCGACCTGTCCTATTTCACCTTGATTTATGGCGTATTCAACACGGTCACCCGCGAAGTTTCACTGTGCCAGGCCGGGCATCCTTCACCCCTGCTGCTGTCAGCCGACCGACCAGCCCGTGTGCTGGGCGGGGGCGGGTACCCGGTTGGCCTGTTTGACCTCGACGATTTTGAAGACATCACCTTGACCCTGGGCGAGGATGAGGCGCTGTTGCTGTACTCCGATGGGGTGACTGAAGTGCTTTCCCCGGAAATGGAAGCCTTTGGCGAAGAGCGCCTGCTGGAATTCATGAACCGGCAGACCCGCCAGGGCAACTGGTCGGGCCTGGCAGAGCGCATACAGGACCGTGTGCAGCGCTGGGGAGGCGCAGGCATTGAGCAGAAGGGTTTTGAAGATGATGTGTCCGTGCTCGTGCTGGCTCCCCGGCCCGGCGTGCTGGACTGGGCACAGTCCAAGGAGCCGGACAAACCGGTGCCCGACCTGGTCTTCCGCCTGCAGGAAATGCAGGAACCACCGCAGGAACCCCTGACAACGGTTGCAGGCAAGTCGGTTGTGATCGTGGATGATTCCCGCAGTTTCCGCAGGATATTCGAGGCCATGCTGCACAGTTGGGGCTACACGGTGCACTCGGCCCAGAATGGTCATGAGGCCCTGAACCTGATTGCAGATGTGCAGCCCGACTTTGTGCTCACCGACTGGGACATGCCCGGCATGAGCGGAATCGAGCTGTGCGAACAGGTTCGCGCCCAGAAGCAGAATGCCTACACCTACATCATCATGATCACCGGCTATGCCACACGGGATGACCTGCTGAACAGCCTGCGGGTGGGTGCGGATGATTTCATGACCAAGCCGGTGAACCCCGGCGAACTGAAAGTGCGCCTGAAAACAGCCGAGCGGATTGCCAACCTGCACACCGGCCTTCAGCGGCGCCATGAAGAGCTCAGCCAGTTGTATGAGGCCCTTCAGCGGGACATGCGGGAGGTAGCCCGTATCCAGCGGGCCTTGCTGCCAAAAAGCAAGCAAGACCCCTGGCCCTTCGCAATCCAGACTGTTTATCAGCCCCGCGGCTACGTGTGCGGCAAGCAGATGGGCCTGCTAGAAACCCAGTCCAATGAACATGGCTTCTTCCTGTTGAACATGGCGGGGGACGACACGGCCACTGCGCTTCAGACCATGGCCCTGGCCCGCTGGTTTTCCATGGCGCGAGCCACTCGCCTGCTGTTTCCTGTCGAGGAAACCAGTGCCAAGATGCGCCGTTACCTGGCCAACCCCGACCAGGTGGTTGCCCAGTTGTCCAGCATTTCTCCCACCCTGGGCGACGGTTCCCCCCGTTTTGACCTGCTGTATGGGCTGGTGAACCTGGACCAGGGCACCCTGCTGGTTGCGGGCCTTGGACAGTGGGTCATGGTGCTGCTTCAACCCGGCAAGCCGCCCGAGTTTTTTGGCACCCTGCATGACACAGACCCGCAGCAGCCTGCTATTGGCGGACCACCAAGCCAGGTGCTTTACCAGGGTGTAATTGCCCCCGGCAGCCGCCTGTACTTCTATCCGCTGGAATGCGCCGACATTCTGGGTTTGCGAACACCAGAGGACTGGCAGAAGAAACTGCAGACACAGCCAGTTCAGGGCAACCTGCTGAACCGTGAACTGGCTGCCCTGCTGGACGCTGCCTCTGCTTCTGAAAGGAAAGCCGGAGACCTGGCCATGCTGGGCATCCAGTGGCGTGAATTCTTCCAGCCTTTGAAACAGTCTCCCTCTGCTGCCGAGATCAGCAGGTGGGTTGCC
>DASUDJ010000089.1:0-4234 GCA_036275635.1 Limnobacter sp.
CCCGACTGCCAGGCACATGGCCCTGCTCACCCAGCATGGCGCTGCGACCATTCACAGGCGCAGTTTCCGGCCAGTGCGGGAGGCGCTGCAAAACTCTCGCCAGGAGCCGGAGCATGGAGCAGGCAATGGGCATTGAAGGAAAATTCCGGCGAATTGAATCGGCCCAGAATGAACGATTCAAGGCGGTCATACGTCTGATGGGCTCGAATTCAACGATGAGGGCCACTGGGCTTGCTGCAGCAGAAGGCCTGCACCTCGCGGAATACCTGCTAGAAGGCACAGACCAGGAAATTGAGTCAATCTGGGCTCCCGACAGCCTATCGAACAATCAAGAGTGGCTGGCGCTTTTGCATTCAAGCGGCTTGCTTCAGCAGGGTGATTTTCCCTTGTGGGTATTGCCTGACAATTTGTATTCCAGGATCAGCAGGCTGGGCACCCCTACAGGCCCCCTGATATTTTTCAAACCTCCCACCCCAGTGGAAGCATTGAACCTTCAACAGGACGTGGTGCTGCTCGACGGAATACAGGATCCGGGTAATGTAGGTACCATACTGCGCAATTGCGCTGCCGCAGGCATAGGGCAGGTCGCATTCAGCGAGCATTGCGCATGGGTTTGGTCGGAGAAGGTGTTGCGTGCTGGCATGGGAGCCCAATTCGGCTTGCGCCTCTACTCAGAGAAAAATCTGTTGCAGGCGATGTCGGAGCTGCGGGTTCGCATGCCAGTGAGAGTTACCAGCCTTCATCCATCCAGTGTCGATTTGTTCGATTTGGATCTGACACCTGCCGGTGTCTGGGTGTTTGGCAGTGAAGGGCAGGGCGTCAGCAAATGCTGGCTTGAACGGGCCACGACACACATCCGCATTCCTCAAACCAGCCTTGTTGAAAGCATGAATGTCGGCAGCAGTTCAGCAGTGTGCCTGTTTGAACAACTGAGGCAGCGCCGCTGAACAGAATTACACTGTAAACTTGAACAGTGGTATTTAAAGTGTTCCATGTATGCAGTTGCACCTCGTCTGGCTTAAAAAGGACCTTCGCCTCACCGACCATGCGCCCCTGTTTCGCGCGGTTGAAAATGCACGAGCCGGCAAGGGCATCGTGGCCCTGCTGTATTGCCTGGAACCTCGCCTGATCGGGCAGCCTGACAGTGCGCCCCAGCATTTTGAGTTTGCAAGGGAGTGCCTTGAAGAATTGGCCCACGAACTGCCCGCCGATGTGCCACTTTTTCTCGCAAAGGCCAATGCCCCTGTTGCGCTCCAGAGTTTTGCTCTTTCTGGTCCGGACGAACTGACTCTCTACAGTCATGAAGAAACAGGCAACTGGGCAAGTTTCCAGCGGGACAGGGCGGTGAAAGCCTGGTGCAGGGAAAACCGTATCACCTGGCATGAATTTCCCAGCAATGCCGTGGTGCGAAACCTGTCAAACCGGGATGAATGGGGAAAAATCTGGCTGGAAACCATGCGCAAGCCCGCATTGCCGAAGCCTGACCTGGAAAGCCTGGCCGGTGTGATCAATCCACACCTGGCTGGGCAATTACATGAACACCTGCTGGAAAATGGCTTGCCCTGTGTGCGGCTGAATGTGCAGCAGTGGCCAGGCTGGGCCCATGTGGCTCATTTTTACCCCAGGCATCTGAGCGACAAGCCGTTGCGCCAAAGGGGTGGCCGCCACCAGGCAAAGGCCTGCCTGGAAGAGTTTCTTGCCGACCGCGGCATGAATTACCGCTTTGAGATGTCCAGCCCCTTGAGTGCAGAATCCTCCTGTTCACGGATTTCGCCCTATCTGGCATTTGGCGTGGTGTCAGTTCGCGAGGTGCTGAATATTCTGGTAAAGGCCCGTGAAAAGCTGTCAGACAGTGCATGGTCACCCAAGGAGCAGAGCCAGTGGCGTCAGTCCCTGAAATCCTTTGAAAGTCGCTTGCACTGGCATTGCCATTTCATACAGAAGCTGGAAAGTGAACCTGAGCTTGAATTCCGCGCAGCCCACCGTGGTTTGAACACCATGCGAAATTCGGGTGAGTTGGATGTTGAAGAAAAGGCGAGGCTACAGGCCTGGATAGAGGGCCAGACTGGCTTTCCCATGGTGGATGCATGCATGCGCATGCTGAAGGCCACAGGCTGGGTGAATTTTCGGATGCGTGCCATGCTGGTGGCTTTTGCCTCCTATCAGCTTTGGCTTGACTGGCGCCAAACAGCGCCACTGCTGGCCCGGGAATTCCTGGATTATGAGCCCGGCATTCATTACCCCCAGTTTCAGATGCAATCGGGTGTGACCGGTATCAATACCTTGCGGATTTACAACCCGGTGAAGCAGGCACGGGATCATGACCCAGCAGGAGTGTTTATTCGCCGGTGGATTCCTGAACTGGCCACGATTCCAGACCAATGGCTTGCCGAGCCATGGAATACGCCACTTTTGATACAGCAGGAGTGTGGCTGCCTGATTGGCCAGCACTACCCGAGGCCAGTTGTTGAACCGGACACTGCCATTTCACAGGCCCGGGCGAGAATAACCGCGTTCCGGAACAGCGAGGGTTTTGCAGAGGAATCAAAACGGGTTTACCAAAAACACGGCTCGCGAAATCCGAACCGGAATGGCACAGTGCGCTCAAAAAAAGCTGGCAGCAGGGGCAAGGGCGACAACATTGAAAAAGCTGGTTCGCCAAAGCCGGACAATGGCCAGCAAAGCCTTTTCTAGCCCGCCGCAGTCGATTATATTGGCCACATCGAACGGTCTTTGAGCGGCCTTGGCTTGCCCGGGATCCCCGAAAACCTGGTTTGCAGGGTTCAGTAAATTGGCGAACCCAGGTTCAACTGCTGCAGTATGGTGGTTGAAATTTCTTCGATCGACTTGCTTGTGGAGCTCAGCCAACTGATGCCCTCGCGGCGCATCATGAATTCTGCCGCTTTCACTTCCTGTTTGCAGTTTTCTAGAGAAGCATACTTGCTGCCTGGGCGGCGTTCGTTTCGGATCTCGCTCAAGCGTTCTGGCGAAATGGAAAGGCCAAATATCTTTTCCTTGAAAGGTGGTAGAGCAGCGGGTAACTCACCGCGCTCAAAATCTTCAGGAATCAGGGGGTAATTGGCTGCCTTGATGCCATACTGCATGGCCAGGTAAAGGCTCGTTGGGGTTTTTCCTGAACGTGAAACACCCACCAGGATAACGTCTGCAGCCTGCAAATCCTTGTTGGTCTGTCCGTCATCATGCGCCAGGGTGTAATTGATCGCCTCAATCCGGTTCTTGTATTGCTCGCTGTCGGCAATTGTGTGCGATCTGCCAATGCGGTGCGTGCTCTTCGTATTCAACTCCTTTTCCAGCGGTTCCACGAAAGTCAGGAACAGATCCATGAAAATTCCGTTGGCCTGCTTTACCACATCATTGATCACGCTGTTCACCAGGGTGCTGAACACCAGCGGCTTTTGTCCGTCATAGATTGCAAGGTCATTGATTTTCTGCCGGGCTGAAATCGCCTTTACCTCGGAATCGATGAAGGGTAGGCGAATCTGCTTGAAGCGAATGCCCTCGAACTGTGACAGCACGGAATGGCCCAGGGTTTCCGCTGTAATGCCAGTCCCGTCCGATACAAAAACTACCGTGCGTTCCTGGCGGGCGTTCTCTGACATGGATTAATCCTGTGTGATTCGGTGGTAAAAAGTTGGTGTGCAGTTACAATCATAAAAAGAAATCAGGGGAAATAGTCGATGCGCGTGTGCCCTGTGGACCGCATTCACTATTTCTTTTGAACTACAAGGTGAATCAATGTCAACAAATCAAGGCCTTAGTCCCACAGCCCTGGTCGCTCCATTCGAAAGGCTTCGAATGGAAGACGTGGAAACAGTTGGCGGCAAGAATTCCTCGTTGGGGGAAATGATTTCCCAATTGGCGGAAACCGGCGTTCGGGTACCTGGGGGTTTTGCGACCACTGCACATGCTTTCCGGGAATTCCTGAAAGCGAACAACCTGGTTGAGCGCATCAATGCAAAGCTTGATGCCCTGAATGTGGATGATGTTCGCGCCCTGACTCAGGCCGGTGCTGAAATCCGCCAGTGGGTCATTGATGCGCCTCTTCCGGCTGACCTTGAAAGGGAAATCCGCGAATATTACGCCAACATGATGGCCCAGAGCGGCGGTGAAATATCTGTGGCTGTTCGTTCTTCTGCGACGGCTGAAGACCTGCCAGATGCCTCGTTTGCAGGGCAACAGGAGTCCTTCCTGAATGTCAGCGGCATTGATGATG
>DASUDJ010000090.1:0-3584 GCA_036275635.1 Limnobacter sp.
TGCCCGAACAGATCCAGCATGCGATCAACCTCTTTGCTGTGCTGCAACATGGAGGGCTCATTGTGCAACAGTTCTGTCCAGGTTTCAAACCAGCCAGTCAGCTTCAGCTGGTTTTTGCGCTCCTGGCTGTGCCTGAACGGGTCCATCCAACTGCCGCGAAACCCGCGCAAAGCGGCCAACAGCTTCAACAAGGGCATTGCAGCGGCTCCCATCCTGATTTTCCTGGGCCGGTTCCCTTCACCCCCCAGCCAGGCAGGTGAAAAATGAAAAACAAGCTGTGCGCCTGGGTCAAATCCAGCCAGGACACCGTCGCGCCATGCTGCATCGCAATGTAGACGGGCCACCTCGTATTCATCCTTCAGCATCAACAATTGGCAGTAAACCCTGCACAGCTTCTCCCATAGCGCAACCTGGCCGCTTACTTCGAACTTCGGGCGCAGGGGCAGCACTTTTTCAGCAAAACATCGGCCATATGCCTCATCCTGATAAAGAGTCAATTCAGCCTGCATCCGCTTCAGCATTTCATCCGGACTTTCCACCTGATTTTCAGCCGGCCATGCAACAGAGGATTGACGAGACAAGTCATCCAGTAACTCGGGATGATGCGCAGCCAGCCTGCCCACCTGAAAGGCAAGCAGGTTTTCCTGAACCTTGACTGCATTCAGTTCAATTGCTTTGCGCAGCGAGGACAGGTGTAAAGGCAGGTAACCTTTTTGCCAGGCAAAGCCCAGCAATATTGGATTGGCATACAGCGAATCGCCCAGTACCTGCTCGGCAAGGCGGGTGGCCTGCAGGCTGTGATATTGGCTGGCCGGGTCGGCCAGGGCTTGCTGAATGTCCTTGTGAAGAAGGCCAGCAGGAGCCTGCCAGTCGCGTTGGCGGATGAAATCGGCCGTGGGGGGCGCCTGGTTGTTGACCACTGCCCTGCCCTGCGCAGCCAGCAACTCCAGGGTTTTCTCATGCGAGGCCACAAGCAGATCGCCTGCAATCAGCAGATCCGCCTCGCCCACCGGGATTTTCGAGGAATGAAGATGTTGCCCCAGCGGAGCCACCTGCAGGTGGGAGTATACCGCCCCCCCTTTTTGCGCAAGGCCGGCCATGTCCAGGCCCTGTGCCTGCAGGCCCTGCAAATGGCTGGCCATGCCAAGCCAGGCCCCCAGAGTAACAACTCCGGACCCACCCACTCCGGCGATCAGGATTGAATAGCGCCGGTCCAGCTGGTCTGGATGAACCAGGAACACTGGTGGTGGAAGGTTGGCCAGCGCATGGGAGATTGAATTGGGCAGGACTTGGGGAAGAGGGTTGGCGGTCTGGGTATCCACGACACGGTGATTACCGGAATCGACTGAATGACCTGTCAGTTGAACAGCAAGTTTCTGCGGCGATTTCAGATCAGCCCCTTCCACTGTGACCAGGCTTGGGCAGAGCCCTTCCAGGCAACTGTAGTCCTTGTTGCAGGTGGACTGGTTGATTGTCCGCTTGACACCCCATGGGGTGGGAAGGGGTTCTATCGACAGGCAGTTGGAATGGCTGGAGCAATCCCCACAGCCTTCACACACCCGGGGATTGATCACCACCCGACGCCTGGGGCTGGTGAAACGGGGCTGACCGGTGACGGGGTCGTTGCGCTTGCTGCGCCTGCGCTTTTCAGAGGCGCAGGTTTGCTCATAGACCAGCACAGTGGTGCCCGCCACGGTGCGCATCTGTTTCTGCACATCATCCAGTTCGCGACGGTGAAATACTTCCACATCACGGGCCACCGGGTCGGCCTTCAGCAATTGCCGGTTCTGTTCAGGATTGTCACTGACCACCACCACCCGGGCCACACCTTCAGCCAGCAACTGGCGCACCAGCATGGGCAGGGGCAGGTGGCCATCCAGTTTCTGGCCACCTGTCATGGCCACTGCATCGTTGTACAGCAGCTTGTAAGTGATGTTCACACCGGCCGCCACGCTGGCGCGGATGGCCAGCACGCCTGAATGGAAATAGGTGCCGTCCCCCAGGTTGGCAAACACATGGGGCGTGCTGGTGAATTTCGCCTGCCCGATCCAGGGCACGCCCTCGCCGCCCATCTGGGTGTAGGTCTCGGTGCTGCGGTCCATCCACACGGCCATGTAATGGCAGCCGATGCCCGCCATGGCACGGCTTCCCTCTGGCACCTTGGTGGACGTGTTGTGTGGGCAGCCGGAACAGAAGTGAGGTTTCCTTTCCATCGGCGCATGGGCGGGTCGGGCCTGCTGGTGGCGCTGGTGGATGGTGTTCAGTCGCTGTTCCATCCGATGCCGCAAATCACCTGGCAGGGGCATGTGCTGCAACCTGCGGGCAATCGCCAGGGCAATCAGCGCCGGGTCAAGTTCATGATGACTGGGCAAGAGCCACTGGCCCTGCGGCAATGACCACTCGCCCCCTTCACGGCCATCTTCTGCAAGGCGTTCATCAAACTTGCCATACACCTTGGGTCGCACATCCTCACGCCAGGCGTAAAGCTCCTCTTTCACCTGGTATTCCACCAGTTGCCGCTTTTCCTCGATCACCAGGATTTCGCGCAGGCCTTTTGCAAACTCACGAATACCCACTGCATCCAGCGGCCAGACCATGCCCACCTTGTAAATGCGAATGCCGACCCTGGAACAGACCTCTGCTGTCAGCCCCAGGTCGTCCAGTGCCTGCCGGGTGTCCTGGTAAGCCTTGCCGGTGGCCACGATGCCGAAATTGGCCTGCGGCGAATCCACGGCAATATGATTGATGTGGTTGGCCCTGCAAAACGCCAGGGCGGCATACAGTTTGTGGTCAATCAGCCTGGCTTCCTGATCCAGTGGTGGGTCAGGCCAGCGGATATTCAAGCCACCCGGCGGCATGGTGAAATCATCAGGCTGCTGAATCCGGAACCGGCTGGCATCCACCTCCACCGTGGCAGAGGATTCCACCACATCGGCCACGGCCTTCAGCCCCACCCACACGCCTGCATACCGGCTCATGGCATAGCCCAGCAAGCCGAAATCAATGATCTCCTGCACATTGCTGGGAAAAAGAACCGGGATCAGGGCGGCTTTCAGCACATGGTCTGACTGGTGCGGCAGGGTGGAGCTCTTTGCGGCATGGTCGTCACCGGCCACCAGCAGCACGCCGCCGTGTTTTGAAGTGCCGGCAGCATTTGCATGCTTGAACACATCCAGGCTGCGGTCCACGCCCGGCCCCTTGCCGTACCAAAGTCCGAATACGCCCTGCACCTGCGCACCCTGGAACAGGTTCAACTGCTGGCTGCCCCACACCGAAGTGGCAGCCAGGTCCTCATTCAGGCCGGGTTGAAAATGAATATTGGCTGCTTTCAGCAAGGGTTCTGCAGCCCAGAAGGCCTGATCCACCCCACCCAGCGGCGAACCGCGATAGCCGGAAACGAAACCGCCGGTGTTCAATCCGTTGATGCGATCAAGTTCAGCCTGCAACAGGGTGAGGCGAACCAGGGCCTGGGTGCCGGTGAGGTAGATTCTGCCCTGCGGCAGAGTGTATTTGTCATCAAGCGAGGCAGCACGGGGCAGCGGGTGACAAGGTGCGTTCATGACCACAATCCTCCTGGGAACAGG
>DASUDJ010000091.1:0-5038 GCA_036275635.1 Limnobacter sp.
AATTCGAGAACCCGCTGGTGCGGCGAGCCAAGCTGGAAATTTCAGCCGCATGTCACCGGTTCGGCAAGGTCCCCTCCCACAATGTGACCCGGAATATCCGCCAGCCGGAAATGGCAGCAGAGGATGCACAGCGGGCCAAGCGGGATTTCGGCTTTACAAGGATGTGGAGCATCCACCCAGACCAGATTATGCATATTGTTTCAGCCATGTTGCCCACCGACAGTGAAGTGGAAGAAGCCGTGCTGGTACTGACCGAGGCCAGCAAGGCCAACTGGGGCCCAATCCAGGTGAAAGGCGAACTGCATGACCGGGCAAGCTACCGTTACTTTTTCGAGGTATTGAACTCCCGGACGCAATAGGATCCGCAACCAGTGACAAGGCTGTAACCGGACTTCCAGTCATCCCCGGGGTGCCCGGTGGTGCCCGATTAATCAGGCAGACACGTTAAGCTGCAGCAGAGGATTGATTTCAGCTGCCAAAGAGCAGCGACAGGCAGCGCTTTGAAACAGGAGATGCGATTGGACCGGGCACCGATTACTGCAAAACTTCAGAAGAAAAGCAGGTTGATGCTGGGCCTGGGTGCAACATTTGCTGCTCTTTTATCAGGTGTACTGGTCTGCGAGTTGCTGGCTTGGCCTTTTCTGGCAAAACCTGCCGAACGGATTCTTTCAGATGCTCTTCAACGCAGGGTGGAACTCACCTCACCTGCAGGTGAAAATGCTGACTTCAGACTGCGATTCCTGGGTGGAATCCGGCTGAACCTGAAGCACCTGGAAATTGCTGCACCGGGATGGAGCGATTCGCCTTACATGATCCAGGCCAGCAACCTGGCGCTTCGCGTGCGATACATCGACCTGCTGCGCTGGCGCGGGCAGGCTGATGAAATCCTCAGGATTGACTCCCTTCAGGCTGACCGCTTGGACGGACACCTTGAGCGACTTGCAGATGGGCGGGCTTCCTGGCAATTCAATCGCGACAAGCCGGATGAACAGGCTGGGAAGCTGCCGGAATTTGGTCTGCTTGCTGTAAAAAACGGGGTGCTGAGTTACCGGGACGAGCCACTGGATTTGAACCTGGTTTCAACACTCGCCCTGCAGGAGGGCAATGTGAGCGGTGATGCGCTGCTGGTGGAGGCGAAAGGCCGGTACCAGGGGCAGCCCCTGGATGTGAAGCTGAACTCAAGCGGCGTGTTGCCCTGGATTGCCGAAAAGGTGGAACCCATACCTGTCGAGTTGAATGCCACGCTGGGCGGGGCGAAACTGGCATTCAAGGGCAAATCGAGTGATGCATTGAAACTGCAGAAGATGTCGGGCCACTTCGTGCTGAGCGGCTCGTCCCTGGGCGCGGCGGGCAAGGCCCTGGGTGTCACCCTGCCGGAAACACCCCCCTTCCGCACAGAAGGAGACCTGACTCGGGATGTACAGAAATGGACCGTGAGCGTTCAATCCGCCAAGGTGGGCAGCAGCAACTTGAAAGGCGATTTTGTTTTCGAAGCGAACGCCTCAAAGAAACTTTTGACCGGCGTGTTGCAGGGTGAATCCCTGGTGCTGTCCGACCTCGCGCCTTCAGTTGGGGCAGACAATGACAAACCCGGCGACAGAAAATCAGCAAAGACAGGACGGGTGTTACCCGACCGGGAGTTTGATCTGCCTTCGCTTCGGGCGATGGATGCCAGTGTAAGGATTGACATTCAAAACCTGGACCTGGGCAGTGAGGTACTGAAGCCCTTACGACCCCTGCGCGCTCATGTGGGCCTGTCCAGTGGCGTATTGAGCATCAGCGACATTGATGCAAGCACTGCCCAGGGCCATGTGGAAGGGGCGTTTGAGCTGGATGCCACGGGGGAGGCTGCTGCCTGGAAGGCCGACCTGGCATGGGACAGCATTGAGCTGGAACAATGGATCAAGCTGCCACGTGAGGGCAACAGACCGCCTTACATCACGGGTCGGATGAACGGTCAGGCAAAGCTCCAGGGCCAGGGACGATCCACTGCAGAAATACTGGGCAGTTTGAACGGCACCGCCCGAACACAGATCCGAAACGGCAGGATTTCCCACCTGGTGATTGAAGCGGCTGGCCTGGATGCGGCTGAAACCCTCGGGGTGTGGTTCAAGGGCGATGAGGTGCTGAACATGAACTGTGCAGTGGCTGACTTGAAAGTAAAAGATGGTGTGGTGGAGCCCGCAGTGTTTGTCATCGACACCCAGGATTCTGCCCTGTGGTTGAACGGCAGACTGTCAATGAAAACCGAAGCACTGGATTTGAAACTGGTGGTGACACCGAAAGATTTCAGCCCGGTCAGCCTGCGCGCACCGATTCTGATCACCGGCACCCTGGCCAAACCGGATGTTTCAATCGAGAAAGGCCCGCTTGCGGGCAGGCTGGCAGGTGCAGCAGTTTTGTCGCTGATCAATCCGTTTGCAGCCCTGCTGCCCTTCATCGACACGGGAAGCAAAGAGGCAAAAGAGCATGTGAACAGGAGTGGCTGCCACAACCTGGCTGAAAGGGCCAAGGCTCAGAGGGCGAAAGCGGGCAGATAACACACATTCTTCAATTATTTTTCCTGCAACTAGCGACGCAGGATGATGTACAGGGCATGCACAATGCCAGGAATGTAGCCCAACAGGGTCAGGAGGATATTGATCCAGAAGTGCTTACCAAAACCTTCCTGCAGAAACACACCCAGCGGCGGCAAAAGAATGGCAATCAGAATGCGAATCAGGTCCATGGATTTTTCCTTTCTTCGGTGAAAAACATAAGCCTGTCTGTCTAACGTGCATTAACTGCCCATCAGATGACCTGATCGTCAAAAGAAGTCGTTCTGGATTTTCTGCTGGTGGCTGACCAAGGCCTGGACCCTGACGCTTAATGATACCTTCCGCGATCAGGCTTCATTTGGACCTGGCCAGGCGCCACACGGTGGAACGGCTGACACCCAAGCCTTGAACCACTTTGCTGACCTCTCCACCTGTCAATTGCAAAGCCTTTTTCACGATGGCAGGACGGTCGACTTTTGAAGCCCGAGAATAGGCGAGCGCCAATTCATTCATGACGCCTGATGATGCCGAACCGAGCGAGGCTGCAATCACCTGGGTTCTTGTCATGTCGATTGCCGAAGCCTGTGCCGTGGCTGCAGCCTTGGGCCACAAGTCGGGAAACCAGCCGCGCCAGTCAGAAATTTGATTGTCTTGCAACATCAGCACTGCCGCCCTGCGACAGACATTTTTCAACTGGCGGATATTGCCGGGCCAAGGCAGCTTTTTCAGCTCTGGCAGGGCTATGCGCAGAAACTCGTCAAACCGGTTTTTACTGACCCGCACTGGCGTGGTTCTCAGGAAAAAACCTGCCAGTTCAGCAATGTCCTCGGGCCTTTCCCGAAGCGGCGGAATCTGGATCAGCATTTCATTCAGGCGAAAGTACAGGTCTTCCCGAAAGCGCCCTTCTTCGACGGCCTGCTGCAGGTTCACATGGCTTGCGGCCAGCAGGCGGAAATCCACTTTTCTGGCGGTGGATGAACCAATTCTGCGGACGGTGCCATCCTCCAGGATGCGCAACAGGCGGGTTTGAAAAGCCAGGGGCATGTCGCCAATTTCATCCAGGAACACGGTGCCAGCCTGTGCATTTTCGAACATGCCTGCCCTGCCCCCTTTCACTGCGCCGGAGAAAGCACCCTCTTCATAGCCAAACAATTCGCTTTCAAGCAGGCTCTCAGTGAGGGAAGCACAGTTGATTGCAATGAACGGCTTGGCCGCACGGGGACTGCTGGTGTGGATGGACTGAGCCACCAATTCCTTTCCTACGCCGGTTTCACCTTGAATAAGAACTGACAGATCTACTGTGCCGCAAAGGCGGATCATGCTGCGCAGTTTTTGCATGGCAGGGCTTGAGCCAATCAAATCCTGCTCGGTGTGATGTACCGCGGCCTGCGCACCCAGGCGAATGCCACCAGTGGCCTTGGCACTGGCCAACCGTGTGGCTTCTTCAAAGGCTTTTGCAACACCCTGCCGGGAATAGATCAGGATGGCATCCAGGCCCATTTCCTGCGCAATTTCGGTGACCAGCCCTGAACCCACTACCACCTGCACGCCCAGTTGAGCCAGTTCACGCACGGCACGGCGCGCATCTTCCGGCGTACGGTAAGTGCGTGTGTTCAGGGGTAGATCGAAGGCACGGGAGAACTGCTCCAGTTCTTCAAATGATTGTTCATAACTGACCAACCCCACAGCTGAAGACGTCTTTCTGGCCGAGGCCAGGGCCTGCATCACATCAAAGCCATCGGTGCGAATCAGCACCAGTGGCGCTTCAAGCTGGTTCTGCAAAAAAGCGCCGTTGGAACCTGCAGCAATGAACACATCGGCTGTGTCAGTCAGGTAACGCTTGCGGGCATAGTCCAGAGCGTCTTCATAGGCCTTGGGCACCAGTTCGATATTGGCTGAACTGGAGTAATCGCGAGCGATTTCCCGCAGGGTTCCGGCCAATGCGCTGATGCTGAAGACAACAATACGTGGTTTCATTTGATGCGGTTCCACTCAATTGATGTTTCATATTATGTTTCAAATGAAACAATTACAAGTTCAAGCCTGCAAGCTGACATGCACGGAAACTCAGAAATGAGCGCAAGTGCCTGTTAACAATAAAGAAGTTCTGTAAATCCACGGGCTGGCACAAAGTCTGCACTGCAAATTCCATCTACAAGGAGAAGAACATGACCCAGAATTCCGCAGGCGCCCGTTTTCGCCAGGCTGTGAAAGAAGAACAACCACTGCAGGTGATTTGTGCAATCAATGCCAACCATGCCCTGCTGGCCAAGCGCGCCGGTTTCAAGGCGATTTACCTCAGCGGTGGCGGCGTGGCTGCCGGCTCACTGGGCCTGCCCGACCTGGGCATTTCCGGCCTGGATGATGTGCTGACTGATGTGCGCCGTATTACCGATGTGTGCGACACACCCCTGCTGGTGGATGTGGATACCGGCTTTGGCGCCTCGGCCTTTAACATTGCCCGCACCACAAAAGCCATGATCAAGGCTGGCGCAGCGGCC
>DASUDJ010000092.1:0-3659 GCA_036275635.1 Limnobacter sp.
AGGCACTGGAAGCCGCCATGCTGCAGGCTATCCAACAGGCAGATGTCATTCTGACCTCCGGAGGTGTTTCAGTGGGTGAAGCCGATTACACAAAACAGGTCATGGAGAAACTGGGCAGTGTAAACTTCTGGAAAATTGCCATGCGCCCAGGGCGCCCCATGGCATTTGGCCAGGTGCATGATGCAACAAGCGGCCAGTCTGCCTATCTGTTTGGTTTGCCTGGCAACCCGGTGGCCGTGATGGTGACATTCTATGCATTCGTGCGGGATGCCCTGGTGAAACTGGCGAATGCCAGTCCATTGCCGCTCCACAGGCTGACAGTCCGCCTGACTCAAGGCGTGCGCAAGCGCCCCGGCCGCACCGAATACCAACGGGCCCGCCTGCAGATTGTTGATGGTGTACTGACAGCAAACCTCACTGGTGCCCAGGGCTCCGGTATTCTGCGCAGCATGTCTGAATCGGAATGCCTGCTGGTGCTGGAACATGAACAGGGTGATCTGCAGGCTGGTGAGCTGGTGCAAGCGATTCCATTTGAGGGGCTGATTTAAAGCGTTTAACACCGCGTTAAACGAAATGACCACCGTCAAACGCCAAACACCGTCAAACGCTAAAAATAGTGAAACACACCCATTCGGCGTAGTGAACCAAGTGAGTGATTTTCAGGCCTGAAGACCGGCGCTAACATGGGCGCTCCTGAATCCAGGCCACCTCAATGCTCCAGGACCCACGCCCTATCAAATCACTGCAACAGGCCTTGTGCGCAATGCTGGAAAATATGGGCATTGAATTCCTGCCCAGCCAGTGGCGCGTACAGGAAGCTCTCCTTCAGTCCGAAGGGCAATATGAGCTCGAATTGCTGCAGGCCTACCTGACAGCAAGTCGCATAGCACACACCACATTCCGGAATGTGCTCCCAGCGGAAGTCCAACACCTGGGGCCACACTGTCTGGCCATGGACAATGCTGGGCAGGTCGGCATACTCAGCGAATTTCAGGACCGTCAACAGGCATTTCAATGGGTGCTTCAGATTGAAGGACTGACATCGCGGCCGCGACCTGAAGCCATCTCAAGCACCACTTCAGGCCTGATCGACTTCTGGCGCAGGCTGCGAAACAGTGCATGGTTGCGCGAAGCGTTCCAATTCGAGAAAGGCAGTTTCAGGCCGGTGGTGCTTGCGTCCCTGCTGATCAACCTTCTGGCCATCGCCGGCCCACTGTTTTCCCTCCAGGTATACGACCGCATCATTCCAAACCAGGCGTACTTTTCACTTGCGGCACTCCTGGCAGGCGTCGCCATGTGCCTTGGGTTCGAGCACATGCTGAAGCATGCAAGGCACCGGCTAATGGAACTGGCTGCCACCTCAATAGATACACGTTGCACCAGCCGGCTTTCCAGGCAGATGCTGAATGTGCGCACCTATCAGACGGAGCCTGCTGTATTGCTTCAGCACCTTCGCGCATTCGAGCAACTGCGGGAACTGGTCACCGGCGTGGTGCTTCTGGCAGTGATCGACCTGCCCTTCCTGGTCCTGTTTATTGCAGTCATCACAATCATCCATCCGCTATTTTTAATGATTTCGGGCGGGCTTGTCCTGGCCACGCTGATCCTGGTGGCAGCAAGCCACCGCAGACTGTCGCTGGCGGGATTGAACCAGATGAAACAATCCCGGGAAAGCCAGGCGCAATGGCTTGATTCACTGGCCTGCATGGACAACATCCAGGCCCATGGCGTTGAAAAAGCGCATGCTGCAAAGCTGGATCGTTTGCAACTTCAGACAAGACTCAGCGGTAACCAGGTGCGGGAACAGGTGTTCATGATCAGTCAGCGCATCCACCTGCTGCAACAGGCTGGCTGGCTGGCCACATTGGTCACCGGGGTTTACCTGGTGATTGAAAAACAGCTGACCGTGGGTGGCCTGATCGCAGTTTCAATGCTCACCATGCGCTGTTTTGCGCCCATACAGAAGCTGCAGGGCCACCTGGTGCATACCCATTCCGCCCAAGCCAGCTTTGAGGAACTCGACAGGTTTCTGGATGAGGGCAATCATAAAACAAGAGGCGATTCAGCACTGGCCACGATTCAGCATCTTGAACTGCGAAACGTCGAAGTGCGCAAGCCGGGCTCAGGATTGAAACGGCTCCTCGACAGCGACTGCATGCTTCAGAGGATCCAGCTTGAACTACCTGCAGGAAGTCGAACAGGAATCATCGGCCCCACTGGATCCGGCAAAACATCCTTGCTGAAATTGCTGGCAGGGCAGTTACAACACAGCCAGGGGCATGTCCTGCTCAATCGCCTGGCAATCGAGCACTACCATCCGGAGGAATTCAGCTCAAGAGTGGGTTACGCAGCCCAACCACCCTTGCTTATAAAGGGCACCCTGCTGGATAACATTAGATTCATGCGACCTCAGGTCGATGTGGCAAGTTGCCGGGAAATCATTGAGAAGCTTGGACTTAAACCATGGGTTGAAAGCCACCCGGATGGGCTATACATGCCGATTGAAAACCAGGGGTGCAACCTGTCCTCTGGGCAAAAACAGGCAGTTTCCCTGTGCAGGGCCCTGGTGGGGAAACCTTCACTGCTGCTGTTGGATGAGCCCACTGTCTGCCTTGATCAGGCCATTGAAAACCGCCTAATCGAATTGCTTCAGAAACTGGATCAGGAAACAATCCTTGTGTTCACCACCCACAAACTGGGTCTGCTGGCTTGCGCTGATTCGCTGGTCCTCATGCACCAGGGCCGAATTCACAGCCAGGGGGAAAAAGCGCAGGTTCTTCATCAGGCCAATTCACTTGCCAAAGCCATTGAACATGAAAACCGGAGAGTGGCATGAAATGGCCCTCGGCATTTCACAGCAAGGTAAGCGTGCCGCCGCAGGCAACACTTGACCAGGCACGGTTGTGGGCTGAGCAACAGACCCTTACAACGAAGCTTACCCGCACCTGCGCAGCAGTATTGCTGCTGCTGCTTCTGTGGGCCGCACTGGCCACTGTGCCACAGGCTGCCCATGGTGAAGCACGGGTGGTGCCGTCGCAAAGACTTCAAGTGATCCAGGCCGTAGACGGCGGAGTGATCAGCCAGGTGTTTGTGAAGGAAGGTGCAATGGTGAAGGCCGGCGACAGGCTGGTGCAGATCGACATCACGCGCTTTTCCTCCAGCCTGAAAGAAAAGGAAGCCCTCGACACCGCCCTGCAGTTTCGCGAAGCTCGGCTCCAGGCTCAACTGAACAAGACCGCGCTGAACCTTCCGGTAGAGCTTACCCGACTTTATCCTGACCTCTATGCGCAGGAGGCAAGGCTGCTGCAAAGCAAGTTGCTGGAATGGGATGCGCAGGTGCAGATTTATGAACAGCAGTTGAACCAGCGCCAGCGGGAACTGGATGAAGCACAAAGCAACCATGTAGCCGCCAGCCGCAATCTTGAAATTGCAGAGCAGGAATTGGGCAGCATGAGGCCATTACTGAAAAGCGGTGCAGTGTCTCCTGTGGAGGTGTTGCGCCTGGAAGGAAACGTGGCCAAGGCGCGGGGTGATGCTGGTGCGGCGGGTGCCCAGGCCAGCCGCCTGCAGTCCGCCGTGCGGGAGGCCCGCCAGAAAATTGAGGAAACACGCCTGAAGCAGGTGAATGAGGCACGAACCGAGTTGTCAGAGGTAAAAGC
>DASUDJ010000093.1:0-9188 GCA_036275635.1 Limnobacter sp.
GCTCGACCTGGCCTGTGGACTGCTGGATATTGTGCTGGTTCCACTGCCCGCATTTTTTACTGATGAGCAACTGAAGCATTCCATCCAGGAGGCGGGTGTTTCCATGCTGGTAACGGATCATGGACAGAGAGGCCAGCAATTGGGATTCAGCATGCTGCCCCAGGACCTGGATGCACCCATGCTGGCGCTGCGGCGGCCCGTCATCGAAAGCAGGCCATTGACTCACATCCAGAAAATCACGTTCACATCCGGCACCACCGGCGAACCCAAAGGGGTCTGCCTGAGCCAGGCGCAGCAACTGGAAGTGGCTCGCGGCCTGAGCGAAGTGACATCCAGCCTGAAAATCCGTCGGCACCTTTGCCTGCTTCCTTTCAGCGTATTGCTTGAAAACATCGCAGGCCTGTATGCCCCGCTGATTGCGGGGGCAGACATAGTCTGTCCTCCGCTTGAGGAAACAGGCCTGACTGGGGCGGCTTCATTTGATGCCGACAAGTGCCTGGACACCATTGCACTTTACAGGGCTGAAAGCATTGTGCTGTTGCCCCAAATGCTGATGGCCCTGTTGAAAGCCAGCAGACCAGGCGATCCGAGGGTGGCCAGCCTGAAGTTCATTGCAGTGGGCGGGGGCAAGGTGCCAGCAGGGTTGCTCACATTGGCCCGACTGTACGCATGGCCTGTCTATGAGGGGTATGGCTTGAGTGAGTGTGCTTCCGTGGTGTGCCTGAACACGCCTGAACACTGCAAGACCGGCACAGTCGGAAGACCGCTTCCCGGCCTGGAAATCAGGGTGGACGAGAATCGGGAAATCCTGGTTCGAGGACGGCAGCCTGGTACTTACCTGCATGAAATGGCCGCCAGGATAAATGCACCGGCGAAGCAGGATGAGTGGCTGGCCACCGGCGACCTTGGCAGCATTGATGAGGAGGGTTATCTCAGTATCGAGGGCCGCAAGAAAAACCTGATCATCACCGGATTTGGCAGGAATATCAGCCCGGAGTGGCCAGAAAGCCTGCTCCTGTCCAGTGGCCTTTTTTTGCAGGCCGCCGTATTTGGAGAGGGGCAGACCAGTCTGTCCGCCTTGCTGGTGCTGCGCGAGCAACAGCATGCCGACAGGGTTCAGGATGCAATCAACAAGGTGAATCAGCAACTGCCTGACTATGCCCGAATCGGGCAATACGGGTTGGTGGCTGAGCCATTTTCTTTCAATAACGGACTATGTACAGCCAACGGGCGAATTCGCCGCGAGGCCATCTGGCAGGTTCATGGAATGCAGTTCAAGGGAGAAACCGCATGAGCAATTTTTTCAACAGTCTTCAGGCCCGCACCGAGCCAGCACGCCAGGGCCTGATCCAGTCGGCCATCATCCAGGATGCCCTGCGCGGCGATGTCACGCGGGGTCAATACCTCGCCTTCCTTGCTCAGGCCTACCACCACGTGCGCCACACCGTGCCCCTGCTGATGGCTTGTGGCAGCCGCCTGGGCTCCAGCCATGAATGGCTGAAGAATGCGATCACCGAGTACATTGAAGAAGAGTATGGGCATGAGCAGTGGATTTTGAATGACATCACCGCAGCAGGTGGCGATGCGGCGGCAGTTGCTCAATCCACACCGCACATCACCACCCAGGCCATGGTGGCCTGTGCCTATCACCAGGTAGACCGCAAAAACCCGGTGGGCTTCTTCGGAATGGTGCATGTGCTGGAAGGCACCAGCACGGCATTGGCCACCATGGCCGCAGAGAAAATCCAGCGCAGCCTTGCGCTGCCAGATTCTGCATTCACCTACCTGACCTCCCATGGCAGCCTGGACCTGGAGCATGTGAAGTTTTTTGAAATGCTGATGAACCAGTTGAGTGCACCCGAGGATCAGCAGGCGGTGGTGGACATGGCCAATGCAATGTATTACCTCTACGGTGAAATGTTCAGGGCACTGCCCCAGGCGAACAGCGATGCCTTGTTTGACGAGGTGGCTGCATGAATGCCCGTGCCGCTTGTCCTGTGGCCGGTCGCGCCGTGCTCACCGGCGCCACGGGTGGAATAGGCCGTGCAATTGCCCATCAGTTGGCCCCGCAGGCTGAAAGCCTGTTGTTGCTGGGCAGGAACTCACAGGCTCTGAATTCACTTCGAAAGGAGTTGCTCGAAAAGTATCCGCTGCTTTCCGTCGGTTGCCTGGCTGGTGATCTGAATGACACCGCCTACCAGAAAGAAATCGCCTCCTTTGCAGCGGAGAACAATTCCAACCTGCTGGTGAACAACGCCGGAATCAACCAGTTTGGTGCAGCAGCCCGACAGTCACAGGCAGAGCAGAGCAGGATCATCCAGACCAATTTGCTGGCCCCCATGTTGCTGACCCAGGCCTTGCTGCCCACCCTTCTGAAACAGCCCCAGGCGCAGGTGGTGTATGTGGGCTCCATACTGGGTTACATCGGTTACCCAGGCAATGCAGCCTACTGTGCCAGCAAGTTTGGCTTGCGTGGCTATGCGCAGGCCATGAAACGTGAATTGGCCAACACCAGTGTGCAGGTGAAATACCTGGCGCCGCGTGCAACGGCCACTTCCATCAATACTGCTGCAGTAAACAGCCTGAATTCAGAACTGGGTTCAAGCACAGACACACCCGCTGCCGTGGCCAGTGCATTCATGCAACTGCTGCTCAGCAATCGCTTTGACTTGAAGCTGGGATTTCCGGAACGCCTGTTTGTGTTCCTGAACCAGTTGTTCCCGCGAGTGAATGACGCAGCCATTCGCAAGCAATTACCTGTTATTGAAAAACACTGGAGTGCATGATGAGAAAGACACTGAATTCAGTTGTGTTGAGTTTGTTGACCCTGACCCAAATGGCCTGGGCTGCGCCCAGCGAAGAGGTGCAGCGCCTGCAAAATGAGTGGGCGCAGGCCATGTACCAAGACACGGGCAAGAACCGTGAAAACCACCTGGGCAAGCTGGCAGATCAATCACGTGCCGTGGTGGCCGAAAACCCGAAAGATGCAGATGCGTTGATCTGGGAGGGCATTGTGCTGGCGAGCTATGCAGGCAACGTGGGCGGACTGGGCGCGCTCAGCCTGGTGAAAGAGGCGAAGCTGGCGCTTGAGCGGGCAATCGCCCTGAACCCGAAGGCGCTTGACGGTTCTGCCTACACAAGCCTGGGCTCCCTGTATTACCAGGTACCGGGTTGGCCACTTGGTTTTGGAGATGACAGGAAAGCCGAGGAGTTTCTGAAGCTGGGTTTGAGCATCAATCCAAATGGCATTGATCCCAACTACTTCTACGGTGATTTCCTGTTCCGCCAGAACAGGCTTGATGAGGCGGAAGCGGCCCTGAAAAAGGCACAAAGGGCGCCTGCAAGACCGGGACGAGAGTCGGCTGATGAAGGTCGTCAGAAAGAAGTGGCTGCACTTCTTGCAAAAATCAAGGCGAGTCGGGGTTGAAAAAACTACACTGTGCTGATGACTGATTTTCAGGGCTGACAACTGTGCGAGTACTGCTGGTTGAAGATGATGAACTGATTGCGAATGGCGTGCGCGAGGCTTTGCGCCGCAAGGCCTACCAGGTGGACTGGATTGCAAATGGCAAGGATGCCTTGAGTGCCGCACTCGATAATTCCTTCGACCTGATCATTCTCGACCTGGGTTTGCCGGGGCTTGACGGGCTGGATGTGTTGGCCCGCCTGCGCGCTCTTCACCGGCAAACGCCCACCATCATCCTGAGCGCACGGGGAAGTACCCAGAACAGGATTGAGGGTCTGAATGTGGGTGCAGATGACTACCTGGTGAAGCCTTTTGATCTTGAAGAGCTGTTTGCCCGAATCCATGCCGTGGAGCGCCGCAGCAGTGGATCAGCCACCAATGTGCTTCGCATGGGTGATATGGAGCTGGACCTTGCGGGCATGCGTTTGTCATACAAGGGAAGCGAGGTGGTATTGCAACGCCGGGAGTTCAGCCTGTTGAAAAAGCTGATGGAAAGCCCGCGGCAGGTGTTCACGCGGGAGCAGCTTGAGGAAAGCCTCTACGGCTGGACATCGGATGTGGGCAGCAATGCGATTGATGTCTATGTTCACAACATCCGCAAGAAAACCTATTCGGATGTCATCAAGACACTTCGTGGCGTGGGTTACCGGATTGACCCGGCCCTGGAGGGTCGCAAGCCATGAGCAATGCCATGACGCCTTCCATGCCTTATTCAATGAGAAAGCGCATCCTGACCGCGCTGGCGCTGGCACTGGTGATCATCATGAGCGTGGCCGGTTTTGTCAGTTACCAGGTTGCCCTGCATGAAGCAGATGAAATTTTCAGCGCCAGGTTGGCCACCTCGGCCCGCGTGCTGGAAACCCTGCTGGCAAGACAGGTTGAACATGCCACCATTCAGAAGCCAGTGGTCATCTCCCTGCCAGCCGAACTCAGCGAGGCGGATCCTGACCAGCCCAACATCCTGGGTCATCCCTATGAAACCAAGCTGGCCTTCCAGGTGTGGCACAAGGACGGTCGCCTCCTGGTTCGGTCGGAATTTGCTCCCGAGCACAGGCTTGGGCCGCTGAAAGAGGGATTCTGGGAATCCGAATCGAATGGTTCTTCCTGGCATGTTTTCACGCTTCAAAGCCAGGACATCTGGATCGAAGTGGCCGAGGAAGTTGGGCTGCGACGTGAAATTGCCAGTGATGTGGGCATGACATTGAGCACTCCCTTGCTGGTGGGTTTTGCACTGCTGTTCCTGCTGGTGAACCTGATTGTCATCATGGGTTTCAGGCCGCTTGAAAAGCTGGCCGGTTCAATAGAACAGCGTGACCCCAAGGACACTTCGCCGATCTTGCTGCGCAATATGCCGGAAGAACTGGTGCCGGTGGTGAACTCGCTGAACAGCCTTTTAAGCCGGATGGCCAGCACACTGGCACGGGAAAGGCGCTTCACGGATTCTGCCGCACATGAACTGCGAACCCCGCTGGCGGCCATGAGTGTGCATGCGGAAAATGCGGCCAATGCGAAGGATGAAGATGAGCGTGCACTTTCGCTGGCTTACCTGATGACCGGCATGAATCGCACCAAGCACCTTGTGGAGCAGATGCTGACTTACAGTCGAATCGGCGTGGAAGCGGAAGGTGAGGCAGAGGAAAAAGTCAGCCTGAATGAGGAGTTGCGTTACCTTGTTGGAAATCAGCAGGCGGTGATTGAAGGCAGTGGTTTGAGAATCCAGCTTGAATTGCCGAACCGCGCAGTGGATGTGTTGACCCAGCGCAGCCTGCTGGAAATATTGATTCGCAACCTGCTGGACAATGCATGCAAACACAGTGCAGACACCAGTCGGCCTGTTCAGGTGGTGCTGAAGCACGACGATGAAAAAAGCCAGGCTGTTGTCAGTGTTTCAAACTGGGCCAGTCCAATACCTGCCGATGAGGTTCCTCGGCTATATGAGCCCTATTACCGCCCGCAAAACACCAAGGCCAAGGGCAACGGGCTTGGCCTGGCCATTGCGCGTGAAATCGCTGATCTTCACGGATGGTCCCTGCATCTGACCCGGAACTCGATTGAAGAGGGCATTGAATTCTCAGTGAGTTTTCCGGTGGTGGAAAATATCTGAAACCAAGGCGGACTTCAGTTCACTTCAATGCAGGTCATCAAGGGGGTGTGCACCCTTGAAACGGGGTCTGAGAATTTCCGCCAGGGTACTCTCGGCGACCTCTTCAACATCCTTGACAGACCATTTCGGATTTTTGTCTTTGTCCACGAGAAGCGCCCGCACGCCCTCGGGAAAATCATGATGCGCGCAGCAACCCACCGCAGCCTGATACTCAATCCTGAACACTTCGGCCAGTGAAGCATTTTTCAATCTTTGGTACAGGTGCTGGAAGAGGGCTGCAGAAGTCGGTGAACCATGCACATACGAGCTGGCCGCCCTGTTCAGCCAGGTATCTGGATGACCGAGCAGTTTGAGCAAGGCTGCATGAACAGCCGCGGCAGATCCATGGCTTACAACTTCTGAAATTTCCTGCTGGTGCTGTAACAAAAGAGGAGCTGGTGTCTCTGTTGAGAATGGTGCAAGAAGTGTGCTGAGCGTCTTCCTGTCGTTTTGCCCGATGCCGGCCCAGTGGCTGTTGCGGATTTCATCAAGTACCTCAGGAAATTTCGAATGCTCAATCACCACATCAGCAAATTTGCAGTGAAGCGCATCGCCTGAATTGATGATTGCCCCTGTCAATCCCAGGAACAGGCCTGCATTGTGCGGCACCCGTTGCAGGAACCAGCTGCCGGCCACATCCGGAAACAAGCCGATGTGAATTTCCGGCATGGCGACTCTTGCATTCGGGCTGACCACGCGGTGTGATGCGCCCATCATCAGGCCCACACCACCGCCCATCACGATGCCGTGGGCCCAGCACAAGACAGGCTTGGGGTAGGTGTGGATGCGGTAATCCAGCCGGTATTCTTTTTCAAAAAATTCAGCCGCTTCCGGAGGGGCTTCGCCTGCCTTTGCACCACTTTGAGCAGCCTTTTTTGCTGCATGGTGCAGGCTGACCACATCACCCCCGGCGCAGAATGCCTTGTCGCCCTCGGCTGCGATGATGACGCCTGCAATATTGTCCTGCCCAGCCCACTGAACCAGCTGTGCATCCAGCAATTCAATCATGGGCAATGTGAGGGCATTCAATGCAGCCGGGTTGTTCAGGGTGGCCATGCCGAACAGGTGGCCACTGGCGGTGTGAAGGGTGGAAAATATTACAGGTGAGGTCATGCGTGGCAATCGATGAAAGGTGTACGGTCGACTGCAGACGATACACGGAAAGCGAGTGCCTGTGGCGTGGACAGCCTTCAAGTTAAAAAGCCCAGCGTGCGTTCAACAGCACACCGGGCTTTTGTTATTTCAGGGCATTGCTGCCCTTCGGAATGGAATCAATGATGCAGGTCAAACCTGTCTGCATTCATCACCTTGTTCCAGGCTTTCACGAAGTCGCCAACAAACTTCTCCTCGGCGTCCGCACCTGCATACACTTCACACAGTGCGCGCAGTTGGGAGTTCGAGCCGAAGCACATGTCGGCCAGTGTGCCTGTCCACTTCAGTTCGCCTGTCTTGCGGTCGCGGCCTTCCAGCACGCCGTCTGCACTGGTGGACTTGCTCCACTTGGTGCTCATGTCGAGCAGGTTGGTGAAGAAATCAGTCGTGAGTGCTTCAGGCCGCTTGGTGAACACGCCATGCTGCGCACCGCCTGCATTCGCATTCATGGCACGCAGGCCACCCACCAGCACAGTCATTTCAGGTGCAGTCAGTCCAAGCAGGCTTGCCTTGTCGATCAGGCGTTCTGCTGCTGTGCCTTCCAGGCCAGCGCGGGCATAGTTGCGGAAGCCGTCTGCAGTGGGTTCAAGCACTGCAAAGGATTCCACATCGGTTTGCTCTTGCGTGGCGTCGGTGCGGCCCAGGGCGACTGGTACGGTGATGCTGTGGCCTGCTTTTTTCGCAGCCGCTTCAACACCGGCAGCACCTGCAATCACGATCAGGTCGGCAATGGAAATTTTCTTGCCGTTGCCTGCATCATTGAACTGCTTCTGGATGCCTTCCAGTTGCTCCAGCACCTTGCTGAGTTCAGCCGGGTTGTTGGCTTCCCAGTTTTTCTGCGGTGCCAGGCGAATGCGCGCACCGTTTGCACCGCCACGTTTGTCGCTGTTGCGGTAGGTGGATGCGGAAGCCCAGGCTGTGCGTACCAGTTGTGGAATGCTCAGGCCGGTGGCCAGTACCTTGGCCTTCAGCGCAGCCACATCCGCTTCATCTGCATGCTTGTAGTCTGCTGCTGGAACTGGGTCTTGCCAGATCAGGTCTTCTTTTGGAACCAGTGGGCCAATGTACCGGCTCTTCGGTCCCATGTCGCGGTGGGTCAGCTTGAACCAGGCGCGAGCATAGGCATCTGCAAACTCGTCCGGATTGGCCAGGAAGTGGCGTGAAATCTTTTCATAGTCCGGGTCCATGCGCAGCGCCAGGTCGGCGGTGGTCATCATGGGCTGGTGGCTCTTGTTGGGGTCGTGCGCATCCACGACTGTGCCTGCACCCGCACCATTCTTGGGTCGCCACTGCTGTGCACCCGCCGGGCTCTTGGTCAGCTCCCAGTCGTACTTGAACAGGGTTTCCAGGTAGCCCATGTCCCACTTGGTGGGGTTGGGTTTCCATGCGCCTTCAATGCCGCTGGTGGTGGTGTCACCGCCCTTGCCGGTGCCGTGCTTGTTGATCCAGCCCAGGCCCTGTTCTTCAATCGGTGCGCCTTCTGGCTCTGGCCCCACCAGTGCAGGATTGCCTGCGCCGTGTGCCTTGCCGAATGTATGGCCACCTGCAACCAGTGCAACGGTTTCATAATCATTCATGGCCATGCGGCCGAAGGTCACGCGAATGTCGTGTGCGGACAGTTTCGGGTCGGGGTTGCCGTCCGGTCCTTCCGGATTCACATAGATCAGGCCCATTTGAACAGCAGCCAGCGGATTGTCCAATTCCCGCTTGCCGGTGTAGCGCTTGTTGCCCAGCATCTCGGTTTCAGGACCCCAGTACACTTCCTCTGGCTCGTACACATCCTTGCGGCCAAAGGCGAAACCAAAGGTCTTGAAGCCCATGGTGTCCATGCAGTAAGTACCGGCCAGGGTAATCAGGTCGGCCCATGACAGCTGCTTGCCATATTTCTGCTTGATGGGCCACAACAGGCGGCGGGCCTTGTCCAGGTTACCGTTGTCTGGCCAGCTGTTCAGGGGGGCAAAACGCTGCATGCCTGTGCCCGCACCGCCACGGCCGTCGGCGATACGGTACGTACCCGCGGCGTGCCATGTCATGCGAACGAAGAAGGGACCGTAGTGGCCATAGTCGGCAGGCCACCAGTCCTGGGAATTGGTGTACAGGGCTTTCAGGTCAGCCAGCAGTGCGGGCACGTCCAGTTTCTTCACTTCTTCCACGTAGTCGAAGTCTTCGCCCATTGGGTCGGTCAGGGGGGAATTCTGGTTCAGGATTTTCAGGTTCAGAGCATTGGGCCACCAATTTGCATTGGTTGGAGTACCTGCAATCGCTGTTTTGGGACCACTTCCAGTGAATGGGCACTTTGCATCATTAGACATACATCATCTCCTTTGTGTCGCCGTTAATAATTAACTGCTGAAACCTAGTGTATGGAAGTGACTCCTATCGGGCAAGTTGTTTTTATAAATTTACTCTATAGGCAAGCCCAATGAA
>DASUDJ010000094.1:0-3781 GCA_036275635.1 Limnobacter sp.
TTGCGCGGCCAGGAACGCACCCGCAATGTCCCTGTGATCATGCTGACTGCGCGCACGGAAGAGCAGGACAAGGTGGACGGACTGGAGGCTGGCGCAGATGACTACATCACCAAGCCTTTTTCTCCCAAGGAACTGCTGGCACGCATCAAGGCTGTGCTGCGGCGCCGCGCTCCCCAGTTGACGGATGACATGGTGGAAGTGCATGGATTGAAACTGGACCCGGTGACCCACCGGATCATGGGCCATGACAAGATAATTGACATGGGGCCTACCGAATTCCGGCTGCTGCATTTCTTCATGACCCATCCCGAGCGGGTGCACAGCCGCACCCAGTTGCTTGACCAGGTATGGGGCGACCATGTGTTTGTTGAGGAACGCACGGTGGATGTGCATATCCGACGCCTGCGACAGGCCTTGACGATATCTGGTCACGACCGCCTGATCGAGACGGTACGCGGTGCAGGATACCGCTTTACTGCAACGCAAAATGAAGGCGCACTGAGCTAGGCCCTCCCTTCAAAGGGATATTCCCCTAGAATACGCAGCTATGGCGTACATCTTCTTTCGACTGATATTGCTTGCGTTGGTGCTGGGTGCGGCTGCCATCGTGGGCCAGATGCTGGCTGGCTCCAAGGGGGCAGTTGCGGGGTCGATACTGGCATCGCTCCTGATCTATGCCATGCAGGTTCGGTCTGGTTTGCGCATCATTGCCTGGCTGGACAATTTCAAGATCGAAAATGTGCCGGAGGTGTCCGGCTTTTGGGACGACCTGGCGGCCAAGTTATTTCGTTACCTGAGGTTGCATCAGCGCCAGCAGCAGGCCCTGACCAATGCCCTGGTTTCGTTTCGCACTGCTGCACAGGCCCTGCCGGACGGCGTGGTGACACTGGATTCCGAGGGGCATATTTCCTGGTGCAACGACACCGCCCAACAGCATCTCGGATTGAGGTTGGGCAGTGACATTGGACAACCCCTGATCAACCTCGTTCGCAATCCCAACTTTTCAAAATACATCCGCAGCCGGGAATGGGATCAGCCACTGGTGATGACCGCACCTCGCAGCCGCAGCAAGGTGTTGTCTGTGCAGCTTGTCAGCTATGGTGACCAGCAGATGCTGGTGCTTTCCCGGGATGTCACACAAGTGGAAAAGCTTGAACGCATGCGCAGGGATTTCATTGCGAATGTGTCTCATGAATTGAAAACTCCATTGACTGTGCTCAGCGGTTTTCTGGAGACTTTTCGTGACTTGCCCCTCAGCAAGGAACAGCAGACCGAGTATCTGAACCTGATGCACACACAGGCCAGCCGCATGCAGAACCTGGTGGAAGACCTGCTGGCCCTGTCAGCACTGGAATCATCACCGAATGCAGCGGACGGTGGCGAGCCGGTTGACCTGAGCAGCGTTGCCCAGAAAACTGCGGATGAAGCACAGCAGATTTCTGGCGGAAAGCATGAAATCATTGTGAATGTGGAAGCAGGCTTGACCACGATAGGCAGCCCTTCGGAAGTGTTCAGCGCATTTTCAAATATTGTGACCAATGCGGTGCGGTACACGCCTGAGAAAGGAAAAATTTCCATCAGCCTTTACAGGACCGAGAATGAGGCAGGACAAGCTTGCGCTGCTTTTGTAGTGAAAGACACAGGCATTGGTATTTCTGCAGAACACATTCCTCGTTTGACTGAGCGGTTTTACCGGGTGGACAGAAGCCGTTCACGCGAAAGTGGTGGTACCGGCCTCGGCCTTGCCATTGTGAAGCATGTGGTGCAGCGTCATGATGGTGAACTGGATATTCAAAGCCGGCCGAATGCAGGCAGCACATTCACGATACTGATGCCGCTGGCCAGGGTGGCGGCAGTGCAGAAAGTGGCAGTGGCTGAGGTGGGTGCGGCGTAAGGTTGTTTCGCATCTCTTCGGTCCCTGGATCGAGTTGTGCAGGCCGAACAGGTCGCAGGTTACAGGTTCATGGGCCAAGAAAGGCCGGCCACATCCCTGCGCCTTGGCAAGTCGCTGATCCCGGATTGCCGGCTCTGGCTTTGGGCATGCAAAGCGCCAAAGCGCCTTTGCATCGCTTGCTTCGCAAGCGCCCCGCGCTGCGAACCATCCGGGACGACCTTGCCTTGAATCGGCGCAGTGATGCAACCCGCCTACCCTGGCCCGGAAAGTTGCGCCAGTGACAGGCGCTGCATTCCCGCTTGATCCCCGCTCAGCCAGTACTGGTGCGTTGATAACACCCCCTGCGCTACCTCTGATTTACATCAACTGCATGCAGCGCATCAACAACTTTTACATTCCGATCTTGTGAAAGAGACCTCCCCTCCAACGCTACCGCACGCACCCAGCAACCCCAACCAACACGCCAACGATACGCCTTTCCCTCACAAGCGTATGCAAGTCACTGAAGGATTTTCTATGCCACCGGTGGTGGGCTTTTGCAAGGTTCGCCTGGGTTGCAAAGCACTTGCAGCGCCATTAGGGAAGCCCGCCCGTTTGAAGCCATGGCCCATGATCGGCCACAGGCCCACACCGAGCCCCGCCACGCTTTTTTGCGGGGCGAGGTGAGTGGGGCCATGGATTCAAAAAGGGATAGACAGGCTTTCCGGTGCGAAAGTGCTTTGTGACCCGGGCGAACAAACCAGACCCGTCAGAAACCCGCTTTCAGCAACTCAGCCCGCAGGGTTTCCATCCACTTCGGCTTGGTGTCCAGCACGTACTGCTGCCTAGGCGACAGCGAAGCGCCAGGCTTGGCAACAGCCCACACGGGCGCAGGAAAATGTTTGTCATCGGTGAAGCGGGGAATCACATGCCAGTGCAAATGCGGCACCACATTGCCCAACGTGGCCACATTCACCTTGTCGGCCTTGAAGGTGCGCAGCAAGAACTGCTCAAGCAGCACCACCGCGTCCATACAGAGAATGCGGTCCTCACGGCTGAGGTCGGAAAACTCACGCACATGCTCATTCCACACCAGGCGCAGAAAGCCGGGATAGTCGGCATCCACTGCTTCAATCACGCGGAATTTGTTGCAATTGAACACCCAATCACCACCCGGTGTAGCACACAGGGGGCAATTGGGTTCAGCAGAATGTGCTTCAACAGGCGTTGTTGGCGAGGGTGCAGTCAAGTGAATTACACCAGGATGCGTTCAATGCCGCCGTCATTGGCTTCCCGAACATAGTTGGGCAGCCAGTCCTTGCCCAGCACATGCTTGGCAATTTCAACCACGATGTAGTCGGCCTGCACATTGGCATCATCGCTGTAGCGGCTCAAGCCCTGCAGGCAGGATGGGCAGCTGGTCAGGATTTTCACATCTGCAGCAGGTGCCTTCTCGCGCAGCTTGTCCGCACCCTTGCGCATTTCCTCTTCCTTGCGGAAGCGGACCTGCGTGGCCACATCCGGACGCGATACACCAAAGGTACCGGATTCACCACAGCAACGGTCGTTCTTGGTGATGTTCTGGCCCTGAAGTTCACTGTTCATCAGGGTGTTCACCACCTTCAACGGCTCATATGACTTCATCGGCGTGTGGCAGGGGTCGTGGTACATGTACTGCGTACCGGTGACGTTCTCAAGCTTCACACCTTTTTCCATGAGGAACTCGTGAATGTCGATGATGCGGCAGCCCGGGAAAATCTTCTCGAACTCATAACCCTGCAACTGGTCGTAACAGGTGCCACAGCTGACCACCACGGTCTTGATGTCCAGGTAGTTCAGCGTGTTGGCCACCCGGTGGAACAGCACCCGGTTGTCGGTGATCATTTTCTCGGCCTTGTCGTACTGCCC
>DASUDJ010000095.1:0-3496 GCA_036275635.1 Limnobacter sp.
GTATACGGGCCGGGAAAAACCGATTTCAGCAGGCGGTATTGAACATTGTTCACCTTGGCGTAACTGCCCAGGTCACTCAAGTCCCTGCAGAGCAACGCCAGGTGCTGTTTCTCCGAAATACCCTTCAAGCGGCGAAGGCGATCAACCGAATTCTTGTTGTCGAGCTGGCAAACCAGCGCATAGCAACTGTCGGTTGGAATGGCGGCAATGCCACCACCCTGCAGAATTTCCGCGGCCTGCTTGCAGAGGCGTGCCTGCGGATTTTCCGGATGTACATTCAATAACTGCGCCAATGGGATTCCTGTCAGTTGAACAACTTGCCCCAATTATCCCAGATTGGTACGCAGCCATCCGGAAGGCGGGGCAATTCGCCCAAATTAACCCTGGACTCCTCCGGCCCATGAAAGTCGGAACCCCGTGATGCCTTCAGTCCAGAGCGGACTGACTTGCGGGCATAAGTGGAGTATTGATCAGTGGTGTGGCTACCGGTTACCACTTCAATGCCCACCCCACCCAATTTCACGAACTGGTCGACCAGTTCATCCATCTGCATGGGGTTCAGGCTGTATCGCCCGGGGTGTGCAATAACTGGAAGGCCATTCGAATCCAGAATCCACTCCATCGCCTCCCTCAGGCTGGCCCATTCATGCGGCACATAGCCTGGTTTGCCTGGAGTCAGAAAACGCTCGAACACTTCCCGGATATCGCTGCACACTTTGCGCTCTACCAGGCAGCGTGCGAAATGGGTACGGCTGATCAGGTTCGGGTTACCTACGTATTTCAAGGCACCTTCATACACACCCTCTATGCCGACCTTTTCCAGTTGCCTGGACATTTCCTTTGCCCGCTCGGTGCGGCCACTGCGCACACTGGCCAAGCCCCTGGCCAGCGGGGAATCCACATAATCCACATTCAACCCCACGATATGGAGAGTGACTGCCGACCAGGTCACGGAAATCTCAACGCCGGGTATGAAGAGCAGGCCATGGTCCAAGGCAGCTTTTTCTGCGCGGGCCAGCCCGCCTACTTCATCATGGTCGGTCAATGACCAGATCTGCACCCCATTGGCTGCCGCTCGTGCAGCCAGTTCCTCAGGCTCAAGCGTGCCATCTGATGTAGTGGAATGGCAATGCAGGTCTGCATTGATCAGGTGTGGATCACTCCAGTCAATCTGTACTGCTGTACTCATACTTTTTCAGGCTGCTTATTGGGCAGACTGTTCCAACTCAACTTGCAACAACCACGCCAGTTCCGCTTCGGAAAAACCGGCCTGCGCCCGGGCTGGAAAATTGAAAGGCGACCGGGGTCTTGGTGCGGAATATTCCTGCAAACACTGCTCGAATGCCTCAAGCGGATCACGCTTTTCATTGTTGCACACTTCATTGAACCAGCGGTTGCCAATCGCAACATGACCGATCTCATCACGCAGGATGACATCCAATACCTGCGCACTGTCCTGGTCACCTGCAGCAGCCAGTTTTTCCCGAATGGCTGGCGACACATCAAGCCCCCGAGCCTCCAGCAGGCGAGGCACCAATGCAAGCCGGGCCAGCAGACTGTGTCGGGTTTTCTCGGCCATTTGCCACAGGCCATCATGTGCAGTGTAATCGCCATACTTCACGCCGTAGTCAGCCATGCGCTGGCACAGCAATTCGTGATGAAGGGCCTCCTCTTTTGCTACCTGCAGCCAGTCAAGATAAAAAGCCAATGGCAAACCATGAAACCGCACCAGCAAATCAAGAGCGAGGTTGATTGCATTGAACTCGATGTGGGCAAGGGAATGCAGCAACATGCCCCGCCCCTCTGGCTGTGTCACCTTCCGGGTGGGTACCCGTGCAGGATGCACAAGTTCAGGTTGCTCGGGCCGCCCTGCTTCCGCCAGCAGAATTTCAGCTTCACCGACCGGCAGGCCCGAATCAATTCCGAGGACCATGCGCACTTTTTCAACAGGGCTTTTGCATTCAAGCGCAGCCAGCGCGGCCCGTCTCAGGGTAAGTTCGGATTCAGTGCTCATTGCAGTGCTATTCAAGGGTTGCCTCGTGGTATTTTAAGGCAAACAGGTCACGCGACCATGACGCAACAGGAGATGAAATTGGCTGTATACAAAATCAACGGGGAAGCCCCCACCATCCACCCAAGCGCCTACGTGGCTGAAATGGCCAGCATCATTGGAAAAGTACAACTGGATGAAAACACCTCAGTTTGGGACTTTGCCGCACTGCGCGGCGACAATGAACTGATACACATCATGGCAGGCAGCAATGTGCAGGAAGGTGCAGTGCTGCACACCGACATTGGATACCCGATGGTGGTTGGAAAAAATGTCACAGTGGGGCACCAGGCCTGCCTGCATGGGTGTACTGTGGGCGAAGGCAGCCTGATTGGCATCCGTTCAGTGGTGTTGAACGGTGCGAAGATCGGAAAAAACTGTATCATCGGCGCCGGCGCACTGATCACCGAGGGCAAGGAGATTCCCGATCGCTCATTGGTGGTGGGCTCCCCGGGCAAAGTGATACGAACTCTGACAGATGAAGAAGTGGCGCGGCTGATTGGCGCCGCTTTCTATGTGCAGAAAGCCAAACTGTTCAAAGACACGCTGGAAAAAATTCAGGACTGATTCCACCCATATGACAGACACACTCCGCACCCTCATATTCAACCAGTCCAGTTGCAGGGCACAATTGGTGCAACTGACCGACGCATGGCAAAAAGTGGTGGGAAACAATGCCTATCCTGCCCCGGTCAGGCAAGTACTGGGTGAGCTGGTTGCGGCCAGCGCAGTGCTGTCGGCCTCCCTGAAATTTGAAGGTTCGCTGATCATCCAGATCCAGGGTGATGGTCCAATCCGCCTGCTGGTGGCTGAATGCAACAGCAGGTTGGGCCTGAGAGCCACTGTAAAACTTGCAGAAGGAGCTGACATTCCGGCAGGCGCAACATTCAGGGAACTGGTCAATGCCACCGGCAAAGGTATTTGCGCAATCATCCTTGATCCAAGGAACCGCTTGCCCGGCCAGGCACCCTACCAGGGGATTGTGCCGCTGGCAGGCAGCAGCGTGGCTGATTCACTGGAAGCCTATATGCACACCAGTGAGCAACTGGAAACCCGGTTGGTTCTGAATGCGGATTTGGACAGCGCAGCTGCGATCATGCTGCAGCAAATGCCACAACAAGGAGGCATTGTGAGCAATCAGGAGTTTGATGCGGATGGCTGGGACCGATTGAAGGCCCTGTTGAACACCCTGCAGGCTGAGGAACACTTGAGCACCCAGCCGGATGAACTGGCCAAGCGGCTTTTCTGGGAAGAAAACCCGGAAGCATTGGCCCAGCGGCAGGCACATTTTGAATGCAGTTGCTCAAGGGAGAAGGTAGGCCGCATGCTGCAAACCCTGGGGCAGGCAGAGCTTGAAGATGCACTGTCGGAAAACCCGACGGTGGAAATTCAATGCGACTTCTGCAATGCGAATTATTCTTTCACCCGGGAAAACTGCAAACAGCT
>DASUDJ010000096.1:0-9648 GCA_036275635.1 Limnobacter sp.
CATTTTCAAAATCAATCGGGTTGACCTTGTGCGGCATGGTGGATGAACCCACTTCGCCAGCCTTCAGTTTCTGCTTGAAGTAACCCAGGGAAATATAGCCCCAGATGTCGCGGCTCAGGTCGATGATGATGGTGTTGGTGCGGGCGATGGAATCCATCAGGGCGGCAATCCCGTCATGCGGTTCAATCTGGATGGTGTAGGGGTTGAAGGTCAGGCCAAGGCCTTCAATCAGATTGCGGCTGAGTTGTTCCCAGTCAAATTCAGGATAAGCAGACAGGTGTGCATTGAAGTTGCCCACCGCACCATTCATCTTTGCCGGCAATTCAACTGCTTCAATTGCAGCAATGGCACGCTCAAGTCGGTGCACCACATTGGCAAATTCCTTGCCCATGGTGCTGGGGCTGGCTGGTTGACCATGAGTGCGGCACATCATGGGCAGGTCTGCAAACTGGTGGGCATAGCTGCGCAGCTGGTTGACCATGCGCTGCAGGGTGGGTAGAAGCACCTGTTCACGGGTGGCTTTCAGCATGAGTGCATGGCTCATGTTGTTGATGTCTTCGGAAGTACAGGCGAAGTGAACGAATTCAGCTGATTTTTTCAGCTCGTCATCTGCCTGAAACTTTTCTTTTATAAAGTATTCAACCGCTTTTACATCATGGTTTGTGGTGGCTTCAAATTCCTTGATTCGCTGGGCATCGGCCTCTGAAAAGTTGTTCTTGATGGCTTCCAGTTTTTCAAGTGCTTGGGCCGAGAATTGGGGCAGTTCGGTGAAACCCGCGCTGGCCAAGGCTTTCAGCCATTCAATTTCCACGATTACACGATGGTGCATGAAACCGGCTTCGGAAAGCAGCGGGCGCAATGCGGCCACTTTGGACTGATAACGGCCGTCGAGCGGACTGATTGCGGTCAAGGTGCTTAAAGAGTCTGAAGAAATCATGCGAGTCGTAAAAATTGAGGTTTTTCAAAGCCTTGTATTGTACCCTGCGCGGTCGGCTCCGGTTCGGGCCGAGTGGTCTCAACAGTGCTATTTTGGAATACCGCTTGTTCAATTTGTAAAACTGTTACACACTTTCAGGTCATATAAAACAAGCCGCGATCCCGCAAGGGATTGTACTTAGGAGAACTCTCATGAAACTAGTGGGATCACTGACCAGCCCTTTTGTGCGCAAAATCCGCATACAGCTTCAGGAAAAGGAAATTCCGTACGAGTTTGTTCTAGAAAATGTGTGGGATGAGAACACCCGCATTGCAGACCATAATCCGCTGGGCAAGGTGCCTTGCCTCATTCTTGATGGTGGCCAGGTTGTATTTGATTCACTGGTCATTTCAGGCACCCTGGAATACATGATGCCCACTGTGCCGCTGTTGCCAACCAATCCGAACATGCGGGCGCAGGTCAGGACCATGGAATCGCTGGGGCAGGGTATGTGCCAGGCGGCTGTGGATATCCTGCTTGAAAAGAAGTTTCATGAAGGAGATAAAGTCAGCCAGGCTTGGATTGACCGGCAAACCCTGAAAATTCACAACAGCCTGGCCTGGGTTGCGCAGCGGTTGAAGAATACCCCCGGCGCTTATTTGTCTGAACAGTTCAGCCTGGCGGACATCACGGTGGGCTGCGCCCTGTTCTATCTTGATTTCCGCATGCCCGAACTGGACTGGCGCGAAATGTATCCGGAGCTGCGCAACTATGCCGAGCAGCTGGCATGCCGGCCCACCTTTGAAGACACCAAGCCCGAATCGGCCTGAGGCCAGGGTCCGGTTGCTCCAGAATTGTCCCAACAAAAAGGCCCCGGTTTCGGGGCCTTTTTCAATCAGGCGATCCCTTGGCCTGTTTCTCAGGCAATCACGCCGCCACCCAGGCAAACATCGCCGTGATAAAGCACGGCACTCTGCCCTGGTGTGACTGCAAACTGGCTTTGTTCGAAATTCAATTCAAAGCCCTGTTCCGTTGGCTTGAACAGGCATGCCGCATCTTCCTGCCGGTAGCGTGCCTTGCAGCCCAACTGAGTTTCTGCTGGTGTTTGGCCTGAAATATAGTGGACTTGTTCAGCCAGCAGGATTTTCTGGTGCAGCCAGGGGTGGTCATGGCCCTGCACCACGTAAAGGGTGTTGTTCTTCAGGTCTTTTCGGGCCACAAACCATGGCTCGCCATTGCCTTCTTTCTGCCCACCAATGCCGATTCCCTTTCGCTGGCCGAGTGTGTAGAAGCTCAGGCCCACATGCTCGCCGATCTGCTGTTCCTGGTCATTCAGGATAGGACCGGGTGCGGTGGGCAGGTATCGGTTCAGGAATTCCCGGAATGGGCGTTCACCGATGAAGCAGATGCCCGTGCTGTCTTTCTTGGTGGCATTGGCAAGTCCCAGTTCCAGCGCAATTTTTCTCACCTCGGTTTTCTGGATTTCACCCAGCGGAAACAGGGTCTTGCTGAGTTGGGCCTGGTTCAGGCGATGCAGGAAGTAGGATTGATCCTTGCTGTGGTCCACAGCCTTCAGCAACTGGAATTCGCCGTTGACCTCGCGCACGCGCGCATAGTGCCCAGTGGCGATGTAATCTGCACCCAGGCTGTAGGCGTGGTCCAGGAATGCCTTGAACTTGATTTCGCTGTTGCAGAGAATGTCCGGGTTGGGGGTGCGGCCTGCGGAATATTCGCTTAGAAAAACCGAGAAGACCCGGTCCTTGTATTCACTGGCAAAATTCACCGCTTCAATGTCGACGCCTACCACGTCGGCCACGCTGGCGGCATCCAGCCAGTCCTGCCGGCTGGAGCAGTATTCGGAGTCGTCGTCATCTTCCCAGTTCTTCATGAACAGGCCGATGACCTTGTACCCCTGCTGCTTCAAAAGCCATGCCGACACGGAGGAATCCACCCCGCCTGACATGCCGATTACCACTGTTTTTGACATGATATTTACGACTGGCCGGGGGGCAGCGGGCCTTCCAGCACGCTGGGGTGGGTGTACACATGCTCAAGCGGCATGATGGGTTGCCTGCCTGCTTTCCAGTTCAGGAAATCTTCCACGCAGCGCATCACCAGTGGGCTGCGGTGCTGGCCCTGGCTTGCGCGCAGTTCATCCGGCGTCATCCACAGGGTGCGGATGATGCCATCATCCAGCGCGCGGTCAGCATGGTGCTTCACCACCTCGGCTGCAAATGCAAAGCGCAGGTAAGTGACGTCTTCCAGGGTACGGGAGCTGGTGTAGCGGCTCATGTAGATGCCCAGCAAGCCAACCGGCTTCACTTCCCAGGCTGATTCCTCAAGCGCCTCGCGGGCCGCACCGAACTGGGGTGTTTCACCAGGATCGAGATGACCGGCAGGCTGATTCAGCTTGATGCCATCAGTCGTGTGCTCCTCCACGATCAGGAACTTGCCCTGATGCTCGACAATGGCGGCTACAGTAACACTGGGTTTCCAGACTTCTGACATGACATTCAATTTCGCTGCCGGATCGGCATGCGCACAGGGTATGGAGGGTTGGAAAACACGTTAGAATAACAGGGTTAAGGTGCTCGCGCTTGTTTTTAAGCGCGGTTAAACGGGAAGCAGGTTCAAGCCTGCGCTGCCCCCGCAACGGTAAGTGAGTGCGGGTGGGTCATTTTGCCACTGGTAGTAAAGCTGCTCTAAAAGCGGCAACTGGGAAGGCGACCCATCAAGACTTACAAGCCCGGATACCGGCCTTGACCGTTCAGCCTGTCCCATTCAGGCGAGCGACTGGTGCTGCGGGGAGGCAGCGCGCAGGCGGCTTGTTGATCAAGAAATTTTCCCGATGGCCTTCAGCGGTTGCCCCGCCTGTTTGCACGCGTGCCTGTTTCTGCGCCTGTTCTGTCTTCTCCAGTGGATTAATTGCCGCACGGTGGGTGCGGGGTCAAACTGTAGGTTGATTTCATGTTGAAGCAATTCAGTAGCCATGCAATGGCAGGCGTATGTACCGCCCTTTCCTTGATCACAAATCCTGAGACTGTACTCGCCCAGGTGGCGGAGTCGAAGGAATTGGTTGTCACTGCAAACCGTTATCAAAAGTCCTTGAGCGATGTGCAGGCCGATGTCACTGTCATCGACAAGGAGGATATCCAACGTTCGGGTGCCACCAATTTGACGGACCTGTTGAAACGGGCTCCGGGTATCCAATACTCCAGCAATGGCGGGGCGCAGCAAACCGCCTCCCTGTTCATTCGTGGGGCTGACAGCAAGCACACCCTGTTTCTGGTGGATGGGCAGAGGATCGGACCGCTGGATGGGTTTTCCCAGTTTCAGTTTCAGCATATGCCCCTTGAGCAGATCGAAAGAATTGAAATTCTTCGGGGTCCGGGCTCATCCCTCTACGGCAGTGATGCAATAGGAGGAGTAGTACAGATCATTACCAAAAAAGCAGCCCGTAAAAATGAGGGCGATGTGGCGATGTCTTTGGGTAATAACCACACCCGCAAGTTGAATACCTCCGGTACGCTGGCAGGTGAGATGGGTTCTATCCGGATCGGAGTGGGTCATGAATACAGCGGTGGAATCAATGCAAGCCGGGACAACAGCGGAAGTGATGCTTACCGGATCACCTCTGGCAGCCTGAATGCGGGGTTGGATTTGACCCCCAATACCCAATTGACCGCTTCTGCATTGGCCACGGATGTCAACAATGAGTTTGATTCGGATCCCCAGTTCAATCGGAACAATCAGACTGTCCTGAATCTTGGGCTGAAGCACAAGTGGCAGCAGGGCGCCGAGTCTTCAGTCCGCTTGGGCAGCTCCACAGAGGAATTGGAATTCCCCTTGTTTAGTTTCGGAACGCGAACTTTTCAAAACCAGTTTTCGTTGGATCATCGATTCCTTGCGCTAGGTGGCACTCTTCTGGTGGGTTACGAGTTTCTCGATCAGCGTTTCCAGCAGACCACGAACTTTCCGCCACCGCCGGGTGCGCCAAATGTTGACAATACACAGGTGAACAGTGGCCTTGTGACCTACACCGTAGACGCGTTGGGCTACAGTTTCCAGGGGAACCTGCGCTTTGATGCCAATTCGAATTATCGGGATGTCATTACCGGTCAGCTCTCGGTATCTCGCGCCCTGAATGAGCAGATCAAACTCGGTGCCTTGCTTGGTACAGGCTTCAAGAGACCGAACTTCAGCCAGATTTCCGGTTTCGTGAATCCATTCGCAACCGGTTTTACGGGTGTGGACCCTGCGGTGTTGAATACTGAGTTGGATCCGGAAGAAAGCGAAAATTATGAGCTATTTGCTGCAGCCAGTTCCAGCCTTGGAGAGTCAAGAATTTCAGTGTTTCAAAACCTGGTGCAGGATCTGATCAATGCACGCGTCATCTCACCTGGAAATACCCGGTTCTTCAACGAGGCGGGCACCGCAAAAATTGAAGGGATTTCCATTTCGCATGAAGGTGGTGAGGGGCCACTGGCCTGGGGCGCATCCATGGACATTCTTTCCGCAAAAAACGCTCGGGATGAACGACTTCTGCGACGTGCGATTCAAACTGCCAAACTTTATGGAAGTTACAAGCTACAGGATGGATGGAGTATGGGGGCAGAAGTTCTTGCCAGTAGCGAGCGTGACGATGTTGTTTTTCCCAACAATCGTGTCAGGCTGGGTGGATACACAATCATGAATGCAACCCTGGGGTATGAGGTTGATTCAAGAAACCGGTTCGATTTGCGCATGGACAATGTCACTGGCAAAGATTACGAAATTGTTCGTGGGTTCGGTGTGGCCAGGCAGGATGCGTTGTTGACCTACCAGCACAGGTTCTGAAGAGGCTTCATGCTCAGGTGCGCTGTATTTGGCCTGGCTTTGATGCACTCCGTGGTAATTGCAAAGCCGGCGGAGGTTTGTGTCAAGGATGATATCGGTCACCCCGTCTGCATCCAGCACGCCCAGCGCGTGCTGGTGCTGGCGCCCCACCTCACGGAAATCGTTGGCTTTGTGGGTGGCCTGAACAAGGTAATGGCGGTTGATTCAGCCAGTGACTATCCCCCCGCTGCGAGAAAACTGCCGAAAATCTCCAACCCTGGCTTGCTGGGTGCAGAGTCAATACTTGCGCGCAAACCTGACCTTGTCCTCGCCTGGCAATCAGGTATTTCAATGTCGGTGGTGTCTCAGTTGCGAAAAGCCGGCATTCCGGTGTTCCTCAGCGAACCAAGGTCCATCGAGCAGGTCAGCAGCACCATGCGCAGGGTGGGCGAATTGATGGGAACTGCAGCTCAGACCCATTCGAAAGTGGATGCCTGGCTTCAGCAGTTTGACGGCCTGCGCAGTCAATACAGGCGGGAAACGCCCATACCTGTTTTTTACCAGGTGTGGCGTCAACCACTGATGACGCTGGGTGGGTCGCACGTGGTGTCTGAAATCATCAGCCTGTGTGGTGGTCGGAATGTTTTTTCAGATGTTGAGAACCTGGCTGTACAGGTCAGTGTTGAAAGTGTGTTGAAGCGAAGGCCAGCCGTGTTGATGACCAGTGGTCCGAAGGAAGGCCACCCGGCGTTCCTGGAGCAATGGCGCACCTGGTCCCAACTGCCTGCTGTTCAGAATGGCCAGTTGCATACCCTGCCTTCCGATATCCTGGTGCGCAATGGGCCTCGCCTGATTGATGCCTCAAGGTTGGTGTGTGCCACATTGCAGAATGCCAAACAGGTGCAAAACTAGGGCGCTGGGTTAGTCAGGTGGGGCTTGGCTTTCGCCGGTGTGCAAAAACTGCTTAGATCAAATCTTCCAGGCTTTTTTTATGGGGCTCATTTATCATCTGACATGTAATATTGTCACATGCTTGGTTGTGGTTATCCCTTAGAAGGGGGGATACTAGCGTGTTATAGTCCGCACCAGCAGTGTATTTGCCGTCATTCAACATCAAATAAAAGCGCCTTCCCACAAGGAGAAGTTCCATGAAAATAGGAATCCCGGCCGAGACAAGGTCCGGAGAAACGCGTGTAGCAGCCACACCTGAAACGGTGAAAAAGCTAATTTCCCAAAAACATGAAGTGTATGTGCAGGCCGGCGCCGGCGTGGCCAGTTCCATTACTGACCAGGCTTATGCCGATGTAGGCGCAAAGATTGTTGACCGTGCGCTGGATGTGATCGGCAATTGCGACATGATCCTGAAAGTGCGCGCACCTGCTGAAAATGAAATTTCCGCCTATCGGTCAGGCCAGATCGTGGTGGGCATGCTGAACCCCTTTGACAATGCTGGTCTGGAAGCCATGAACAAGGCTGGTCTTACCGCATTTGCACTTGAAGCCGCCCCCCGGACCACCCGTGCACAGAGCATGGACGTGCTGTCTTCCCAGGCCAACATTGCCGGCTACAAGGCCGTGATGATTGCTGCAACCGTGTACCAGCGCTTCATGCCCATGCTGATGACTGCTGCCGGTACGGTAAAAGCCGCTCGTGTACTCATTCTTGGGGTGGGTGTGGCTGGCCTGCAGGCGATTGCAACCGCCAAGCGCCTGGGTGCCGTGATTGAAGCGTCTGACGTTCGGCCCGCCACCAAGGAACAGGTGGAATCGCTGGGTGCCAAGTTCGTGGATGTGCCGTTTGAATCGGATGAAGAGCGTGAAATCGCCCAGGGCGTGGGTGGCTATGCCCGCCCCATGCCGGAAAGCTGGATGAAGCGCCAGGCTGCCGCTGTGCATGAGCGTGCCATCAAGAGCGACATCGTGATCACCACCGCGCTGATTCCCGGCCGCAAGGCCCCCACCCTGCTGCATGAAGACACCGTGCGCGCCATGAAGCCCGGTTCAGTCGTGATCGACCTTGCGGTGGAGCAGGGCGGTAACTGCCCCTTCTCGAAACTGAATGAAATTGTCGATGTGAATGGCGTGAAAGTGGTGGGTTATGCCAACCTGCCCGCCATGGTGGCTGCAGATGCTTCTGCCCTGTATGCCCGTAACGTGATTGATTTCCTGAAACTGGTCTTCGACAAGGAAGGCGCTTTCAAGATCGACATGGAAGACGACATTGTTGCTGCCTGCCTGATGTGCACCGGCGGCGAACTGAAACGCAAGAACGCTTGAGGACGGAACCGACATGGACGCTATCAGCCCAACCGTAGTCAACCTGATTATTTTTGTACTGGCCATCTACGTGGGTTACCACGTGGTCTGGAACGTGACACCCGCATTGCACACGCCCCTGATGGCAGTGACCAATGCAATTTCAGCAATCGTGATTGTGGGCGCCATGCTGGCTGCCGCGCTCACCGTGACGCCCCTGGGCAAGTTCATGGGTGTGCTGGCTGTTGCACTGGCGGCAGTGAATGTATTCGGCGGGTTCCTGGTAACACGCCGCATGCTTGAAATGTTCAAGAAAAAGAACAAGTAACCCACGGCGAACTGGAGAATCTTATGCAATTGAGTTTCAATGCAGTGACGCTGTTGTACCTGGTGGCGTCCATCTGTTTCATTCAGGCCTTGAAAGGCCTTTCTCACCCAACCACGTCCCGCATGGGCAACACCTTTGGCATGGTGGGCATGGCAATCGCGATTGCCACCACCATTGCGCTGGTATTCAAGCTGGCTGAAATCGCGGGCCAATCTGCAGTGACCGGCCTGGGCTGGGTACTGGCTGGCCTGGTATTGGGCGGTGGCCTGGGTGCCATCATGGCCAAGCGGGTCGAAATGACCAAGATGCCTGAGCTGGTGGCCTTCATGCACAGCATGATTGGTCTGGCAGCGGTGGCGATTGCGATTGCCGCTGTGGCCGAGCCTGATGCATTCGGCATCACAGCCAAGGGCAACTTCGATATTCCACTGGGCAACAAGATCGAGTTGTTCATTGGTACCTTCGTGGGTGCAATCACATTCTCGGGTTCCGTGATCGCCTTCGGCAAGCTGAGCGGCAAGTACAAGTTCCGCCTGTTCCAGGGCGCACCTGTGCGCTTTGCAGGTCAGCACCAGCTGAACGCAGTTTTGGGAATCGTGATGATTGGCTGCGGCATCTGGTTTGCCGCCACACAAAGCTGGACCCCATTCATCATCATGACGGTGGCTGCGTTCATCCTGGGCGTGACCCTGATTATTCCAATCGGTGGTGCAGACATGCCAGTGGTGGTGTCCATGTTGAACAGCTACTCTGGCTGGGCTGCTGCAGGCATTGGCTTCTCGCTGAACAACAGCATGCTGATCGTGGCAGGTTCACTGGTGGGTTCTTCCGGTGCAATTCTTTCCTACATCATGTGCAAGGCCATGAACCGCAGTTTCTTCAACGTGATCCTGGGTGGTTTCGGTGGTGAGGCTGATGCAGGCGCAGCAGGCGGTGGCCAGCAGCGCACAGTAAAGAGTGGTTCCTCCGATGATGTGGCCTTCCTGTTGACCAATGCAGAAACCGTGGTGATTGTTCCCGGCTACGGCCTGGCAGTTGCCCGTGCGCAACATGCCCTGAAGGAACTCAGCGAAAAGCTGACCCACATGGGCGTGACCGTGAAGTATGCGATCCACCCGGTTGCAGGCCGCATGCCTGGCCACATGAACGTGTTGCTGGCTGAAGCCGAAGTGCCTTACGACCAGGTGTTTGAGATGGAAGACATCAACAGCGAATTCGCGCAAACTGACGTGGTGCTGGTGCTGGGTGCGAACGACGTGGTGAACCCTGCTGCGAAAGACCCCAAGAGCCCGATCGCTGGCATGCCAATTCTGGAAGCCTACAAGGCCAAGACC